>CAYNUV010000022.1:0-17037 GCA_964400245.1 uncultured Ignavibacteriaceae bacterium | reverse complement strand
CACCTTGTTTAGAAGAAAAAGATATTGATGCACTTTTCAGAATAAAGCCTGAGAGTGAAAATTTTGAGATCCAACTAAGGAATGAAGCTTATGAAACTCATGTTATAAGAAAAGCTAATATTCTTGCTTTACCAAAGAAAAAAGGAAATCGTGTTTTCGAAGCAATAGATGATAAATTTTATGAAGCAGGGAATTTAATCGGAGCTTCAAAAGTAGTTGGGGAAGAGGGTGATTGCTCGGAGAAGCTTTGTTCTTTTGATGGAGTAGAAAGATTTAGCCCTGCCGATTCAAATAATCTTGCCGAAAAAGAAATTATTGAAATCTCATTCAATAATATTACTGAAGGGAATAAAGGATTAGTTATTGCATCTCGCCAGACTTTACTAACAACCTTTTTGTTTTACCAGGGACTTGCTTATATGGGATCATCAGCAGGATATTTCCTCGCTAATCTTGAACGAAACAGTGAGGAAGTAAAAAAGATAATTGATCAGCCCAGAAAGGAACTCGGAAACATTGAAGTGTTTATTGAAACTGTTGGTGGGGATTGGAAAAAAATGGGAGAAATTGGAGAACATGGACCTATTTCTACAGATATAAAAATTGTTCCATTAAATAATTTAAATACTAGTTCTTCTATAAAGATAAAATTGAGGATGACTAAAGGATTATGGAGAATTGACTATTTAGCACTTGCAGATTTAAAAGGTGAAGTTGATCCTATAATTATACCTCCTTCTGATGCTTTCCCAAAATACACAACTTATAATAGTAATGTGACAGAATTATTAACCAATGAGGATTCAGTTCTCGTAACTTTCCCAGGGGACAGATATTTCCTTCATTACAAACTGCCAAAGGATTTTGAAAATTATGAGCTGTTTTTAGAAAGTCAGGGATATTACTTAGAATGGATGAGGGATGAATGGCTGAAGGAGGAAAATCCATCAAAAGTTTATCAAATGTTTTTTAATCCCAAACAATTTTTTAAAGATATTGCACCTCAATTCAAAAAAGTTGAAGCTGAGATGGAAGAAACTTTCTGGAGTAGTAAATATGTACATCCGTAATGTGATTCTAATTTCTTTTTCTGCAATATTAATTTCGGGTTGTGCTACAACTTATGCCCCATCAGATTGGCTTCCTGATAGGGATGAAATTCAAAAGGAAGCATATGGTGGATGGATGACATTATTTGTTCAGCCGGATTCATTAATAGAACAAGATTCTTATCTGCAATACGATGGAGAATTCATCTCATCAGATGAAAATAATGTTTACTTATTAGCTGATTCACTTTACATCATCTTTAAAGAAAATATAAATTCTGGAATTCTGGAAATAGATGATAAAAACTCAGTGGAATATGGGCTTTGGACATTTGGTGGTACTATATCCACAATATCAAATGGTTACTACTTGATTTTTACTGCTCCTTTTTGGTTACTTGTTGGTATTCCTTCAACAGTTGGGGAATCAAACAGAGATAAATATGAATATGAAGAAGAAAATCCTGATTCATTGTATTGGGAGGATATTCAGAAATTTGCACGTTTTCCACAAGGTTTGCCTGAGAATATTGAGATAAAAAATTTGAAACCAAAAATGATTATAAATAATTAGCCAGTAAATAAATAAGGAAACAGTTTAACAATTCTTTTACATCTTTATGACAACAAGAGTTTATTATTTCTTTAATATTGAAATGAAAAATATTAGAGGAATAAAATGAAAAAAGAAATTCAATACAAAACATTTTTAATAATAATAGCTGCTTCAATTTTGTATCTCTGCGGCTGTGCATCAGTTGAGCAAACCTTATATCTTGGTGATGTGGAAGTAAATGCACCAATAACAACTCCACCTACCCATATCAATATTAATAAAGAACCTGGAGATGTAACAATATCTCCCCGATTTGCAGTCATAAATAAAAAGAAAATGACTGGTGCAACTGAAGATAGATATACACAATCGGTATTGCTGCTTGATAGTTCTGAATATAAAAGCAGAAACAATAATGTAGAGTGGAATTTCTCCAGGTATCTTTTAGGAACAGATATAGATTTAAAATTATCTAAGGGGTTTTCATTATTTGGCGGTTTCTCATTCTCAGGTGAGGGTAATTTTTGGGGCGGAAATTTAGGAATTGGTTTGCATAGTCATTCTGCTTCTCCTGCAGCAAGATTAGATATCGGGATCAGTATTCAGAAATATGAATACGATGCCGTTACAATAGTTCAAACAAAAGAAACCGGTTTCTTTGGTGATGAGAATGAATATATTTCTGTTTTTCACGATAAAGGAAATGAAGTTAATTTTAATCCATTCTTTTCCTTAACAATAAATTCAATCAATGATTCTTCATTTCTCAATTACTTTTTGTCTGCCGGATTTTTCTGGCAAAGCTTGCTGGGTTTTGAGCCCGGGGAAACTGATTTTGATACTTTCCTTTTCTGGAATAAAACAACAATTGATGAAAGATCCAACTTTACTGCAGGTTTTCTTTATTTCAATCCTGGCTTAGGCTTTAATATAAATGAACAGATTAGAATTTTATTCTCTGCTAAAGTACTGAAAGAGGTGTTTGTTACCAGTAATTCCAAAGAGTGGTTTGTTGTACCATCAATACAATTGGATTTCCAATTATAAATTCTTGGTGATTGCCGGTGAAATTTCAATTTCCATTTATAAAGAAAATAAATAAAGTTATAAGGAGTTTAAAAATGAAAAAAATAATTGCTTCAATATTAATCCCTTCTTTTATGCTATACTTTTTTGGCTGCTATAGCATGAGTGAAATATCCAAAGAAGAATTTACAGGACAATCTGAAGAAGCATTACTTTTAACAGACAAGATGGAAACTTACCAGCTTGAAGAGGGACAATATTATGTTAAAGCTGATACGATTTTTGGGAAAGGTTCCAAACAATTAACTGATGGCTCACAAATTTCCCTAACGGAATCAATTCCATTAGAAAATATTACTGTTTTTAATGTAAAAGAAAGTGATGGCTTTAAAACCGTATTCCTTGCTTTAGGGATAATAGCAGGAGTTGTTTTACTCGCTTATGCTTTATTTGTGGGATCAGCAGTTGGTGCACTTACCTATTGAAACGATTTTTTTTATGCATTTATCTATCTGATATAATAACTTAGAAGAACTAACTATGGAAGAAGAAATAAAAGAATTTGATTGTTCAGATTTTGAAAATTGTGTTGTTATAACAGTAATACAATTATAGATACTCAAAAAAAAAGGAGACTTATGAAAAAACTAGTTATCGTGTTAGTCATGTTGGTTTTTACAATCAGTTTGCAGGCGCAACAAGAATCCAATAAGAGTTCCAGCTCTCATTTAGGAACCTGGCAGCTTATCTCATTCAAGTATTGGGAAAATGCAGAAGGTTTCACTGAGTTCCCTAAAGATCGTCGTCGGATTAAACTAATTACAGACAACCATTTTACATGGACTGAATTCAATGCAGAAACCAAGAGAATTGAAATAGCAGCTGGTGGTTCTTGCTCAATGAACGGAGATACATATATAGAGTCAATTGACTTTGCCTTAAGTCCTGATATGGAAAATCAGATAGGGCGTAGGTATTCTTTCACTATCCGAATTGAAGATGATAAATTATTCCAATCTGGATTTATAGAAGAAGGTTTTAAGATTGAGGAAGTTTGGCAGAGAATGAAATGAAAATGAAGCACAACTCTTTTTTAAAATTTTAAAATGGACGTTCTTGTTGTATTGAAATTAGACTAACCCAATTCCTCAGGCAGAATTGGGTTAGTAACAAATTTACTTCAACAAAGACATTTTAATTGTCTGAATTTTACTTCCTGCTTCCATCTTTGCAATGTAGATACCCGAAGGAAGTTTATTGGAATTAAAATTTATTTTATAGATCCCTTGTTCTTTATTTTCATTCAGCAAATCTGCTACTTTCTCACCAAGAGAATTATAAACTTCAAGCTTTACGAATGAATCTTCTCCAAGAACAAATTCAATATTTGTGTTGGGGTTAAAAGGATTAGGATAATTTTGCTTTAGTAAAAACTCATTTGGCTGGAAGTATTCAACTTTTATTTCACTTGAGTAACTGAATGAACCATCATTATCCATTTGTTTTAAGCGGTAATAATATCTGCCTGCCTGGTTTAATGATTTATCAGTATAAGAATATTTTTTATTTTCAGTTGATGTGCCTGCCCCTGGTATTAAACCAACTATTTTCCATTCACTTTCAATTTCAGATTTTCTTTCAATTTCAAATCCGTAATTATTTAATTCTGTAGCAGTTTCCCAATTAAGATTTATACCGTTTGCGGTAACCTGAGCAGTGAATGAAACTAACTCTACAGGTGTAGCTCCATCACCAAGAAAATCCACTACATATAAACCTGTTTGCATATCGGATATAATAACATTCCCTGATGGGAAAAACGGGTAAGTTCCCCAGGCGCCTGTATAAGTCCCTGAAGTTCCGGGATAAGTATCATATTGTCCAACCTGTACCGGATTTGTTGGATCCGAGATATCTAAGACAACTAATCCATCATTATAATAAGATACATAAGCAAAATTTCCTTTAACAAATGGATTATGAACCGGTGTATTGGTTGTTGTTGCAAATGAAGGCACAACCAAACTCCAGGTTGATCGGTCTTGTAAATCCCATACCGTAATATCTCTTACATCAAACTCTTCACAGGCAATAAAGTATCTTTTATCTTCAGTTAACCAACCGCTGTGTGCATAAATCCCCGGCAAAGCTGCACTCTGACTTATTAATTGGGGATTTGATTTATTACTAAGATCTACTAAATCATATGTATCTTCCGATGAAGCATAAGCTGTATCGTTCCAGACATAAACATCGTGTATATAGCCGCTGCTTGTATAATAAGCAGTTCTTGCAGGATTTGTTGGATTAGAAAGATCCAGGATATGCATACCGCCGCCGCCATTTGTTCCTACAACATAAGCGTATCCATCAGTAACGAAAATCTCATGTGCTCTTGTAAACCATGTCTCAACAGTATTAACAAGAGTTGCAGAAGTTGGCAGGTTTGAGAGATCTACAATTTGTAAACCTCTTCCTGTGCCGGTTCCTTCTGTAACTATATAGGCATAAGTGCCATCAGTTTTCATTTCACGCCATTGAGAGTTTGGTCCCGGGATAAAAGCTCTTTCAACAGGTTGTGTCGGATTAGTAATTTCTATAATTGATGTGCCATGTTGCGTGCCAATCAAAGCATATTCGCGTCCCTGAGAATCAACATATCCCCAGCAGTCAGTGTATCCGATTGCAGGGTATTGATTTAGATTAGATAACAATGTTGTGTTCTGACTTTGAGCAAAAATAGTTACTGAAAGTAAAATAGAAGAGAGAAAACAGTTCACCACTTTCATTATGCTGCCTTTTATTTTAAGAGGAGTAATTTTATTGTTTTTAAGTTATCGATAGTTTCTACAACAACAAAATAATTTCCTGAAGGGAGTTGATTTTTTTTATTGTTTGTTCCATCCCAGGTGAGCCGGTTTTTTCCAAATTGCATATTACCTTTAAATAACTGTCTCAATTTTTGACCAAGTACATTATATATTGAAACAGTTATTTCTTCAGATTTGAATAGATTAATTGTTATTTGTACCTGGCTGTTAAAAGGATTTGGATATGCCTGGAGATTAAAATTATCAGGTTGGATTTCTTCTGAAACAAAACCAGTAGCTGTTGTGTTTTCAAAATAGTAAATGCCGCCTTTTACATTTCCAATAAATAAATCACTATCTGTATCATTATTTATATCAGTAAAAAAGGGAACTGCATAACCTCCAAAAGTCTGACTTAGAAATTTATTTGTCTCTAATGTCCAAACCGGATTAGCATTACTTCCATTATTTCTGAAATAAAAAATTTTATCAGAGCTTCCAGTGAACAGATCATTGTCACCATCTTCATCATAGTCAAATAAGAAAGGCGAACTAATATCACCTACATCAAGTGAACCGAAATAAGCTGTATCTCTTATGAAATTATAATTATCAGTTGTGCCGGTATTTCTATAAAGTCTTATTTGTCCGTTAAATCCTCCTGTTATAAGATCAAGATCATTATCATTTTCAATATCAATCAAAAAAGGGCGTGCAATATTTCCGATTGAAATAAAACTTCCTGATGTATCTTTTAACTGTTCAACTAACTGGAAATTGGCGGAGAATTTATCACCCACATTCTCATAAAAAGAAATTCTTCCAAGGAACTCTCCAATCAGAAGATCATAATCACCATCACCATCAAGATCACCAAAGGATGGAGTAATTGTTAAATCACCTTCAATTCCAAAATAAGCTGAGTCAACTAATAAGAATGAGGGATTTGATGTGGTACCTGTATTTTCAAAAAAGTGTAACATGCCATTGGGAGATTTTGCGTTTCCAATAAACAGATCGGGATCATCATCATTATCTATATCAACAAAAACAGGTGCACTATGAATTCCAATATCAAGTGTCTTAAGAAGATTTATATTTTCAAGATTGAAATCATCTGAATCAGAATCACCTTTATTTCTGTAAAACATTAATGACTGAGGTACAGTCGGATCATATAAAACAGAAACAAACAAATCAAGATCATCATCATTATCAATATCTGCTAACCGGGACATATTAAATCCACTCGTCCAGACGCTATCTTCATTCTGCGGATATCCGCTAAAAGTATAGGGAGTATCCATAACAGCAGTTGTCGCATTTCCATTATTCTGAATGAAGTAAATACTTCGTCCGAAGAAATCTCCCCAGAAAAGATCATAATCATTATCGTTGTCAATATCTGCAAAGTCTAATGAGCTTGCACCGTGAAGGGAAGGTTCCAAACTTTTATAATCAGGTTCGGATTTTAAAGCACCACCAATAATTATAATATTCTGCCAGAAGTTTGTAATAAATTTAAAATTGAACGAGAGGTTATTACCAATATTTTCAAAGAATGTAACTGTTCCGATTGAGTTACCGGATAGGAAATCTAAATCCCCATCATCATCTATATCAATAAAGACAGGGTTGCATCCGAATTCACTGAAAATAGGAACAACATTACCAGTTGTATCTATGCATTTAACAGTATCTATTTCAAGTGTGAAAACAGGAGAATTAACAGTTCCAGTATTCCTTCTGAATTCAATTAAAGCGGGTGCCCCACCGGTAAAAATATCCAAATCATTGTCATCATCAATATCAACAAAATAAAACCAGTCGGAAAATTTTAAGCCGGGAATAATATCAAATGAAAAAATATAATTTGGAGATAATTTATCGCCGGTATTTTCATAACAGCCGTAAGTCTTATCGCTGTCAAGGTACATAATATCAAGATCGCCATCACCATCAATATCTATAAACTGAGTTTCTAAATTGTTATGTCCTCCTGAAAATGTATTTAGTATTTGCCCCTGCGAATCGGTGAACGGAATCCGGTTAAGGTATCTTTCAAAATTTTGAGAATTTAAATTGAAAGGGAATGATATAATTATTAAGAAAGTAACTAAGATGAGTTTCGGATTTCGTACAAACATGCATCACCGATAATTTTGAATGGCTCCAGTTTGAAATTCAGAATATCTTTTTCCTTTGTCTGAACAGATCTTTCTACTACCATTATTCCTTCATTGTTAAGGTACTTGTTTGTCAATATACTTTCAACAACTTTATAAATGTCATCTTTGAAAAAAGGAGGATCGGCGAGAATTAAATCAAAATTCATGTCAGAAAATAAATTCACATATTTTAAAACTTCCATTTTATGAACTGAACATTTATCTGTAACTCCAAGTGAGTTAATATTCTTTAAAAGATTATCGTAAACAGAAAAATTTTTTTCAACAAAATGAATTTCTAAAGCACCTCTGCTTAAACCTTCCAAGCCGAGAGCACCTGAACCGGAATAAATATCGAGCACTTTAATACCATTGAAATCTATTTTATTGTTCAGAAGATTAAAGAGAGTTTCTCTTACACGGTCAGTCATCGGCCTTACGGATTTTGAGCCGGGAACATTTATAAGCCGGCTTTTAAATTCCCCTGAAATTATTCTCAGTTTCATATAGAAATTAAAATCCGGATGGTGTCAGGCAATTCTGTAAGCAATTCCTGCAGCAGGAGAGAAAGAATTAAACTTCCTGGAGAAAAAATTGTTTTCAATTAATTTTGGATCGGGATTTATTTTTTCAAAAGGATTAAAGAGTTTAAGCTCAATACCTGTATTTGTGCTTAAAGTATCAACAAATGATTTTGAAATATCTTCACCGGCTATGTAAACAGAATCAATCATAGACCGGTTTAGGTTAATAGATTCAGTTGGAGAAGTTTCTTTCAATATTATGTTCGTTAATTCTCCTGCCGAAGCAAAAGGAATATCTTTAAAAAGAAACGGTTTTCCATCAAGAGAAAAAATGAAAGATAAATAATTGCTGCTGAGATATAAGCTGAGAATAATTCCTTTAACATTACATGAATATGTTAAAGCTCGTTCCGAAGCGAAGTGACTGTTATCTATGAATTTTATTTTTAAATCATTTTCATCGCAGAAGAATTTCAGCCATTGCAGGTATCTTCTTTTTACAGCACTTACAAGAATTGTATTCTTGTTAAGGATGGCATTCTTCTCAATTTCAATTTTCTGAATTACAAGTTCTTTAACTGATAGAAAAGGGAAGATAATTGAGAGCTCCCATTTTATTTCTTCAAGAAGGTCGTTGTACAAAAGCGTGTTATCATACAGAAGCTGGGCCGAATAAAAAATTTCTGGAGGTAAAGTAAACGAAACTGATTTGGAATTAATCCTGTTTCTTATCAGGATTTCATTAAAAGCAGATTGCAGTATGGTAATTATTTTAGTGTCTTTATCTTCTGTAAGTTTAAGATGATCATCAAAATATACTTCATCAATGTTCTGAAGATAAAACTGGGAATTCCTGTAATTTATTTCGACAAGCTGAATTTTAGATGAAGTTATAGTAAATCCGGCATGGTTTCCATAACGTGTCATCTTTTAACTATTCTTTCAATCATAACTTTATATTTCTAAAATTTATTTAACAATCAGGTACTTCGTGATGTTCCGGAATTTAGATTCACCGATTCCTTTTACTTCAAGAAGTTCATTAAGAGATTTAAATTTCCCTCTTTTATTTCTTAGTTCAATTATTCGTTCTGCTGTTTTTTCTCCTATTCCTGGCAACAAAATCAACTCTTCAACTTTTGCAGAATTAAGATCTATACTTTTTTCCGGAGGAAGTTCGTCTTTTTCTCTGCTAAAATTTGTTTCGTTAAAATCCAAAACTTCCTGTTTATAATCAACAGATTTGTCTCTTAAACTATCCTCCTGAAATTCCGTTTTATCATCCATCGAAAGAAAGAGACTATCTTCCCTTGAATAATCAAAACTCTTTTGTTTAGCATCTTCATTTTCCGTGAAGAATGTTTTATAGCTAAACCCTATTAAGAGAGTTAATGCAATAAATAAAAGAACTTTAATTTCTGTTTCAGTTAGCCCTATTAAAACTGAGAATTTCTTAAACATTTATTAACCCCATAATTTTTAATGTTTATTTTGATTTAAAGTCTGAATCTTTTAAAAAAGTTTTTTTCATCTTTTTTACCCGGGCTTTTAAAGTTACTTGATTCTGATAGTTCTTTTAAAAGTTCTTTTTCTCTTGAAGTTACTTTTTTCGGTATTTCAACATTTACTTTTACCAGTTGGTCACCGTAGCCGGATTCATTTAAGTGCTTTATACCTTTATCTCTCATCCTGAGCATTTTGCCGGGCTGAGTTCCCGGATCAATTTTAAGCTTGGCTTTTCCTTTAAGGGTTGGTACATCTACCTCAATTCCTAAAACTGATTCAGGAAAGCTTATATGTAAATCGTAAATAATATCATCATTATTTCTAATAAAATATTCATGTGGAACTTCTTCAAAAACAACTATAAGATCTCCGGGCTGACCATCGCGTTTTCCTGCATTACCTTCGCCTCGCATCGTCATATAACTGCCCTGGTAAACTCCCGGAGGTACATCAATTTTTACATTAGTTTCATCCTGAATTCTTCCATCACCGCGACATTTTTTACACGGGGAATCCACAACGCTGCCTTCACCATTGCAATTACTGCAAGTCTGGATATTAACAAATTGCCCAAACACCGATCTTGAAACTGTTTTTACTTCACCAGAACCGTGACATACCGGACAAGTTTTTGTAGAAGAACCGCCTTCTGCTCCTGTTCCTTTGCACTCATCACATTTAATTAGTTTTTTAAGCTTAATTTTTTTTGAAACACCCTCTGAGATTTCTTCAAGCGTTAATTTTAATGTAACTTTTAGATCGGTTCCGGGTGTTCCGCCGGTTCTTCTTCTGCGCGATCTTTGTCCGCTTCCGAAGAAGTCATCGAAGATTGAACCGCCGCTGAATATATCCGAAAAGTGAGAGAAGATATCATTAATATCTGTAAATCCTTGTGAACCATAACCGCTTCTAACTCCATCGTGGCCAAACTTATCATACTTCGCTTTCTTTTCATCGCTGTTTAAAACCTCATAAGCTTCGGCAGCTTCTTTAAATTTTTCTTCAGCTTGTTTATCATCTGGATTCCGATCGGGATGATACTGCATTGCTAATTTTCGGTAAGCTTTTTTTATATCATCTTTGGATGCGGTCTTGTCTATACCAAGAACTTCGTAATAATCTCTTTTTGCCATATTTTATTCTTTACCAGTTTCCTTATTATTTGTTTTATCAGGATTTGATTCAACAGATTCTTCAGTAGATTCTTCACTTACAATTACTTTTGCATGTCTTATAACTCTATCCTTATATATGTAACCTTTTTCAAGTTCATCAAGAACTGTGTGAGGTTCAACAGAATCATCTTTCCTTTGCATAAGAGCTTCATGATATGCAACATCAAAAGGTTTACCAACAGAACTGAATTTCTTCACTCCCTGGTCATCAAGAATTTTTAACAGTTTATCGTAAACGAGCTTTAATCCATCCTTTATTGAATCAACATCTTTTGTTCCCTCAACATGCTGAAGTGTTCTTTCTAGATCGTCAACAACAGGAAGAAGTTTAATAATAAATGATTCTGCTCCATATTTAATCAGGTTAATCTGGTCATTCTCAGATCTTCTTTTGTAGTTCTCAAGCTCAGCAGCTTTTCTCAAAAGCCTGTCTTTAAGTTCAACAACTTCTTTTTCAAGTGTGGAAATTTTTATTTCGTTTTCATTTAATTCATTTTTTTCTTCCGGAATAATATTTTCATCTGCCTGGTTTTTTATTTCTTCATCAGGCTGCTGATTATCTTTTATATCCGTCTTATTTTTTTCATTAGAATCCATTTTTAATCACTCCTTATTTTGAATTAGTTAACATTACAGATAACATTTTAGACATATAATCTATTATTGCAATTATTTTATTGTACTCCATTCTTTTAGGACCAATAATACCAAGTGTTCCATTTGTTCCTCCAAATTGATATTCTTTTGAAATTAAACTGTAATCACTCAGTTTCTCATCTTCGTTTTCACTTCCAATAGAAATAAAAATCTCATTGTTTTCAACTGACTTTTCAAGTATATGAACAATGATATCTTTATCTTCAATCAGTTCAATTATACTCTGGAATCTTTCGGGGTTTTCAAACTCCGGTTGTTTAATCATGTTCTTTGCACCGGAGATAACAAGGTTTTCTTTCCGCAAAACATCTTTAAATATTTTATCAACCGAATCATAAAAAAGCCTGATAATGGAATTATGATTTTCATCTATTAAATCTTTAAATCTTTCATTAAAGCTGCTTCTTATTTCATTAAATGTTAAACCAGCTAATCTCTCATTAAGAAGATTTTGAACAGGCTCTATTTTATCAGGTCCAATTTCGGATGAAAGTTCAAGCGTAATTGTTTTAACGAGTCCGGATTTTATGCTGATTACAACCAGGATTCTTGTTGATGAAAGAATTACCAATTGAAGTTTTTCAAGTATTCCGGTTTCAAGTTTTGGATATGTAACACAAGCAAGCTGCCTGGTAATTGTACTTAAGAGTGTTGAGCTGATTGTAAGAATATCATCAGTTTCAAAAGCTTCCTCAAGTTTTTCTTTTATAAAAATTTTTTCGGAATTTCTCAGTTGCTGAATATCCATAAGTGAATCAACATAAAAACGGTATCCTTTATCAGTTGGAATTCTTCCGGCAGATGTATGCGGATGATCAATAAATCCTTCTTCTTCAAGATCGGACATAATATTTCTTACTGAAGCAGGGGATAGGCCGATTTCATATTTCCTGGTAATATTTTTCGATCCTACAGGCGAGGCAGTTAAAATAAATTGCTGAATAACATGCCTTAATATTATTTTTTCGCGTTCGTTAAGTTCTTTGTTCATAATTAATGATTTTTGGGATACAAATATAGCAAAATCTCTCCATAAAATGGGCTCTTAAAATAGGGAACATCCTATTTCTAAGTTGAATTGGCAGTATTCACCAGGCAATAAAAAACCCGATCCTGTTTCCAGAACCGGGTTTTAAGATTCGAATAAAAGACAATGAGTATTATTTCAGGAGTATCATCTTTTTCGTTTCCCTGTATGAACTTGATTTGTCTACTGCATTTGCTTCGATAGTATAGAAGTATATTCCGGATGACAAATCTTCCCCAAAAGTATTAAACTCAACTGTGTATGAACCTTCACTAATTACAGAATTAATGAGTTCCTTAACCTTTTCGCCCGTTATACTGAATACTGTTATTTTAACATTACTATCAAACGGTAATGAGTATTTAATAGTTGTATTCGGGTTGAACGGATTAGGATAATTCTGAGATAGTTTATATTCCTTCGGTCCATTGTTATTTTCTACAAATACTTCTTTAGAATAACTTGAAGTACCATCATAATCAATTTGTCTCAGCCTGTAATATATTTTGCCTGTTTGGTATTCATCAAGCTTATCTGTAAAGGAATAATTATTAAGATCAGTAGTAGTTCCCTTGCCTTCAATAAATCCAATCTTTCTCCAGCTCTGCCCGTTTTTCCTTTCTATTTCGAATCCTAAATTATTGGTTTCTGTTGCAGTCTCCCATTTAAGTTTTACTTTTCCGGACAAAAGCTGAGCTTCAAAAGTAGTAAGCTGAACAGGAATTACACCATTAAGTGCAATTATAGATTTTGTCAATACATCAATTGCAAATCTTGCATTGTGCATACCACCGCTTCCATCATTTGCAATTAGTTGATAATTCCAATAAGCTTTCTTTTCAGTAGGATTATTATTAGCAGCAATCATTTGCCAGCTTATTGAATCAATTCCAACAGGTGGTAAAAAGATTCTTAATAATCTTTCAAGCCCTTTTATTTCCTCGCGGACATTTTCAATTGTTCCGTCATCATCATAATCAAAAGTTGCTTCAAAGGCTTCAAAGCTTGTTCTTGAACCATGGCATGGCTCGCAGGAAGTTGTATGATCATAACCTGTTTCTTCATTATGAAGTTTAAATGTATGGCCGCCAACTTTATCCCTGTTAACTGTACCCGTATCGGTTGTAGCAACCATATGGCAATCAACGCAAGCATTGATGATAGCAAACCTGTGATAACCACTTATGAAAGAGGTCCCAAAACTTGCAGCATTCTGGCCAAGCAAAACATCTGCCTGAACTGAATGATGAGGACCCCATGTTGCTGTAATGTTAGTTGACATATAGGCAACATTATCTCTTCTTGCTTTATGACAATTCATACAGATTTTGCCAGTACTGCCGGAAGTATATTGGAAGCCATTACCCAATGTATCCGAACCAGCAGGAGATTCTCTTAATGAAAATTCATTTGAACTTCCATGAGGATCGTGGCAAGCTGCACAGGTAATATTTTTTAACTGGTATTTTTTCATACCTGTTGTATTCGTAATTTGTCCTTTAGTAAAGTTTATAAACGCCTGTCCATCATGGCATCTTATACAGTTATTAAGACTATTATTTTGTGAAGAAGAACCCTGAGCAAAAGATGAACTCCAAATTACTTCTGCGTGAGGTGAATTTTCAAATTCAGAATATTTATTATGCCTCCATGGTTCATCGTGGCATTGTGCGCAGTTACCGGCATCAATTGTAATTGCTATCTTTTCAACATGACCGCCGTAAGCATGTTCTCTTCCCGGACCATGGCAACTTTCGCATCCAATTGTTGCATGATTAACCAAAGTGGGATAATTAGTGACAAGAGAATCCCATTTCATATCATTACCGGGAGCTATGTAACTCCAGCCTAATGAATTAGCTATATCATCAAAACCATTGTTATCAGCTACTAAATTATGGTCATAACCTGTAGTATGGCATTTCATACAACTTGTGCTGTAATGATCACTAATTTCAAGTTGCTGATTAAAAACATTTGCATGTCCTGAAACTTCCCATCTATCAAAAATTTCTGCAAATTTCTGATCCGTTGAATGGCAAGCCATACATTGCGGAAAGACAGCTGAGGTGCCTTCAAAATTACCCACACCAACAAAAGCAGATGAATAAATGTTTGCAGTTGTGTCGTTAGTACCACTGGCAGTTGTAATTGAAAGCTGTACAGTATAAGTGCCAATAATATCCGGTTTGAACTGTACCCATGTGGGATTTACTATCTCTAAACTTGCTGTAGAGGATGCAGGCTTAGAGATTAAAGTAAAGGTGGCAGAACTAATTGGTTCGTCATTACCAATATTCCAAGCGGAGAGATATACATAGGTTTGATTGGGTACAACATTCAAACCGGAAGAAACTGAATTGGTAGTAAAACCTAAAGTTGATAAACTATGTGGTGTTATTGATTCGGTTTTAATCTGTGCAATTTGTGCAAATGTTGTATTTAATAGAACAAAAGTTATAAAAAGTAATCTAACTAAATTTTTCATGCTTATTCCTCATCTAAAAGGTTCATTTTTTTTTGGTTTCAGACAATAAGTATTCCAATTATTTTTTAATACTAACGTTGAATAATTTTCAATTATGAAGGACTTTTAAAAATTGTTTTCTTTATCCAGAGAAAACCTTCATTCTTTGTTTTCATTTATGAGAGAAGGGAAAAAATGTTTAATAAAAATTTTAATTGATGTTTAACAATTATTGTGGGCACTTCATTATATGAAATAAGAATGTGGATGTATCGCTACTTAATAAAAAACCCGCTTCTGTTTCTGGAAGCGGGTATTGATATATAACGATGATTGAGGATTATTTGAGGAGTATCATCTTCTTCGTTTCTCTGAATGATTTTGATCTGTCTAATGCATTGGCTTCAATCGTATAGAAATATATTCCTGAAGACAGGTTCTTTCCATTGGTGTCGAATTTAATTTCATGTAATCCAGATCCCGTTACAGAATTTACAAGCACTTTTACAACTTCTCCCGTAATGTTATACACAGTTATCTTTACATCACTTTCAAATGGAATATTATAAAGAATTGTTGTAGATGGATTAAATGGATTTGGGTAATTCTGCAACATGGTATAGTCTGTTGGAGAACCATATTTATCTTCTTTAACATCAACAGTTCCGCCAATAGCTAATATTGATTTTGTGAGAACATCGATTGCGAATCTTGCATTGTGCATACCTTTACTTCCATCATTAGCAATCAATTGATAGTTCCAGTAAGCTTTCTTTTCAATTGGATTATTATTATCTCTAATCATTTCCCAGCTTATTGAATCGATTCCTACAGGGGACAACCAGGTTCTTAATAATGTTTCAAGTCCTGAAATTTCCTCTGAAACACTTTCCTTAGTACCATCAGCATCATAATCCTGGGATGCTTCAAAAGTATCAAAGCTTGATATTTCACCATGGCAGGTTACACAAGCAGTAGTATGGTCATAACCTGATTCTTCGTTATGAAGGTTAAATGAATGACCACCAACTTTATCTCTGTTCACTGTACCTGTATCGGCTGTTGCAACCATATGGCAATCAACACAAGAATTAAGTAAAGCAAATTTATGATAACCGCTGTTAAATGATGTTCCAAAATCAGCGGCATTTTCTCCAAGTAAAACATCTGCTTGAACTGAATGATGAGGTCCCCACCTTTGAGTAACTGTAGTTGACATAATTGTAACATTACTTGATCTGGCTTTATGGCAGTTCATACAGAGTTGACCTTTTCCGCCAAGAGTGTATTGATAACCATTCGCAAGTGTATCGGAACCAGCAGGAGTATCTCTTAATGAAAATTCATTTGAATTTCCATGTGGATCATGGCAGGCTGCACAAGTGATTCTTGTTCCATTTAATTCTTCTATCCAGCTAATTGAATTAGTTGTCCGACCTTTGGTAAAGTTCGCAAAGCCAACACCATCATGGCAGCGAATACAATCACTAAGATTGTTGGTATTTGCATTTGCTGCATTTGTTGTTTTTTCCCAAACTGCTTCAGAATGTGCAGAGTTTTCAAATTCAGAATATTTATTATGTCTCCATGGTTCATCGTGGCACTGAGCACAAACGCCAGCTTTGAGACTGATTGCAATCTTTTCAACGTGTCCACCATATGCATGTTCTCTTCCAGGTCCGTGACAACTTTCACAACCGATCGTTGCATGGTTAACTAAGTCAGGATAATAAGTAACGAGAGAATCCCACTTCATATCATTACCAGGAGCTATATAACTCCAACCTAATGAACCTGCAATATCATCAAAACCATTATTGTTTGCAGCAAGAGTATGATCATAACCGGTTGTATGACATTTTATACAACTTGGGCTGTAATGATCACTTATTTCCAGTTGTTCTTTAAAAACATTAGCATGACCTGATGCTTCCCATCTATCAAATATTTCTACAAATTTCTGATCTTGCTGATGACATCCCATACATTGAGGGAAAGTAGCAGTGGTTCCTTCGAAACCACCAACGCCAACAAAAGTAGAAGAATAAATATTTGCAGTAGTATCATGAGTA
>CAYNUV010000021.1:0-17386 GCA_964400245.1 uncultured Ignavibacteriaceae bacterium | reverse complement strand
ATAAAATAGAATTAAAAAAAAAGGGGTGAGAACAGACATCATTAGAATGTAGTTATGATTCTTTTTTGTGATTTAAGCATCCAAAATTGATTGAATAATTTTTAAGAAAGGAGAACTACTATGAGACTTTGTACTATTGGCAAAAGTATTGCAGTTGTTATATTTGTCAGTACATTAGGTATATCCCAATCAGTAAGGGAATCATTTGAATACACAAATGGTTCTGTTCTGGATACTCTGGTTGGAGAAGCAGGTAATGGTTGGGGAGGAGGATGGGATTTGTTTGAGGGAACCCCAAGCACAATAGAAGTAACAGACCTTGGTTTAATTTGGGATTTTGTTGATTTTGATATTCCTCATACCGTATTGCATATTATAGGCATTAATTCAGGAGGTGCATGGCAATGGCAAAGGACAGGCCGTTACTTATCGGAAACCTGGCCTGATGAAGCAGGGAATGTTTTTTGGATTAGTTTTGTAATGGAAATGCAGAATTTTGCAGATCAATCCTGGGCTGGTATTGGTTTGTATGATAGTCTTGCTGAAGGCCCTCTTTTTGGAAAAGGCTGGGGTAATCTTGTTTATTCAATTGGTTCGGATACACTTTCTGAAACACATACTGAATTTACAAATGATGTTGGACCTGTATGGCTTGTGGCAAAAATAGTTATGACAGGTGATACTCTCGATGAACGTATATTCATGTGGGTCAATCTAAATCCTGCTGATCCTGAACCCGATACTGTAACAGCAAATGCAAGAGCTTTTCATAATATGAATAATGGCTTTAACAGAGTTGTTTATCATTTTGGCGGTCAGTTTGCAATACAACAGCTAACAATAGATGAAATTCGTTTAGGAACTTCGTGGACAGATATATCTTCACCACTTGTAGATGTTGAAAGAGTAAATAATTTAATCCCGGATAAATATTCTTTATATCAGAACTATCCTAATCCTTTTAATCCTGTTACAACAATTATCTATTCATTACCACAAGAAAGTATAGTTACTTTGAAAGTGTATGATATAACCGGCGGTGAAGTTGCTACCATTTTGCAGAATGAAAGAAGGGCAAGGGGCAACTATGAGGTTTCATTTGATGCAAAAAATTTACCGAGTGGAATTTATTTCTATAAAATATGGACTGATAATTTTTCACAGACACAAAAGATGACTTTAATAAAATAGGACAGTAAATTATTTATATTGAATTACTAATTCATAAAACAACTACAATACAATTTAAAGCGAGGTACTTCCTCGCTTTATCTGTTTTAACCTGATCTATATTCAGGTGAATATGTCATTGAAAGTCTAAATTGAAAATCTCATCGATTGATTATACAATAATTATAATATACCTTGTAGGAATTGTTGGTCTTGGTGTATGGGCTGGATTCAAGAGACGTAAAGGTGGTGAAGGCAGTCATTACTTTTTAGCAGGTAACACTCTTACCTGGCCTGTTATAGGATTAGCAATGTTTGCAGCAAACATTTCAACGGTTCATCTTGTAAGCCTTGCAGAATCTGCATACAAATATGGTTTAATCTACGGCAACTTCGAATGGATGGCGGGCTTCACATTAATTTTACTCTCGCTTTTCTTTGCACCACTATATTTAAGATCACGTGTTCCTACTTTGCCCGATTATTTAGAACGCCGTTTTAATCGTAACTGCAGGGATTGGCTTGCTGTCATATCAATAATTTCTGCTATTGTTATTCATATCGGTGTTGCACTCTATACAGCAGCATGGGTATTGAGAGGTATAATGGATATTCCGCCACAGGCAACAATAATGGGGATAGATGCATTAATGTTTTTTATAATTGTACTTGGTGTTCTTACTGGAATTTATACAATGATTGGTGGATTACTTGCGGTTGTTATGACTGAAAGTGCTCAGACGATCCTTCTTTTAATTGGAGCCATCTGCATAACAATCGTTGGCTATATTAAAATTGGTGGTTGGGATGTTTTAGTTCAAACACTTCAAACACAACCGCATCCTTTAGCCGGAGTGCCCGGATCTGGTATTGATTGGGGTACGGGAAATTTTCTAAATATGCTGCGTTCATCAGATGATCCTTCAGGCTTGCCCTGGTACTCAATTTTATTGGGGTATCCTGTTTTGGGTATCTGGTATTGGTGCTGCGATCAAACAATTGTTCAGCGTGTACTTGCTGCTAAAGATGAAAAACAAGCACGATTAGGTCCACTGTTCTGCGCATTCTTAAAAATCCTTCCTGTCTTCTTCTTTGTATTACCAGGTGTAATTTGTTTGGCACTAATTCAAAATAATTATTTTAATGGCGAAGCTCCTAAAGTAGCTGCCGATACTTATACATTTATGATTACACATATGTTACCTGTTGGTTTAAAAGGATTAATAGCCGCAGCAATGTTAGCTGCGGCTATGCAGACATGTTCGGCTGCATTAAATTCAACGGCTACACTTTTTGCTTATGATATATTTAAAAGATGGAAACCATCTACAACCGATCATAGGCTTGTTGTAATTGGAAAGATAACAACCATCGTTGCAACAATTCTCGCAATTGTTCTTTCTCCCATCTTCGGACATTACAACACAATTATTGAAGGATTAAACAAATTAATCTCGTATATAGCTCCACCTATTACTGCTGTTTTTCTTTTCGGTGTGTTTTGGAAAAAAGCTTCAGGTAAAGCCGCATACATTACATTAGTAATCGGAGCTGTTCTTGGACTAATTATATTTTTACTTGATTGGAATGGATTATACCACGGTAATTTCATGATGACAGCTTTTTATTTGCTTGTTCTTTGCAGTTTAATTATAACTGTTTCATCATTTATTTACCCTGAAGAATTAAAAGAAGAAGCAAAAGTTTTAGTGTGGAAAAACTGGAAAGAACCCTTAAGAGGCGAAGCAAAAGGTTTCTCATTGGGTAATTATAAAATTCTTTCGGGATTAGTTTTCGTTACATTCATAGCACTGTACTATATTTTCAGATAGGCAAAACATTCAATATTACTTTTCCTGAATGAACAAATAAAAAACATCATGAATAAAAAAGTTTTTGTCACCGGTTGTTTTGATTTATTACATAGCGGGCATATTGCATTTTTAAAGGAAGCAGCCGCTTATGGCGATGTGTATGTTGGACTCGGTTCAGATGCAAATGTTTATAATCTTAAAGGCCGTTATCCTGTTTATTCCCAAGATGAAAGAAAGTATATGCTCGAAGCACTGTCATGTGTGAAAGAATGTCTTATTGATTCCGGTTGGGGCATAATAGATTTTGAAAAAGAATTAGATATTGTTAAACCCGATATCTTTATCGTTAACGAGGATGGTAATTCACCAGCTAAGGAAGAACTGGCAAGAAAATTTGGATTTAAATATTTAGTATTAAAAAGAATTCCTCATTCTAACCTGCCGGTTCGTTCAACTACTTCATTAAGGACGGAATGCAGAATACCTTACCGGATTGATCTTGCAGGCGGCTGGCTTGATCAACCTTACGTTGGAAAATATTCTCCCGGCCCCGTGCTGACAATTTCAATTGAACCAACGCTTGAGTTTAATGAGCGAAGCGGTATGGCTTCCAGTACAAGAAGAAAAGCAATAGAAATCTGGGTTTCTGATATTCCAAATGGTAATAAAGAGCAATTGGCAAAAATACTCTTCAGTTATGAAAATCCTCCTGGTAAAAATATAATAGCGGGATCACAGGATTCAATTGGTATTGTTATGCCGGGGTTAAACAAGCTTGATTACAATGGTGAATACTGGCCGGCAAGCATTTATTCCGTGCACGAGGAAAATGTTTTGTCATGGCTCGAATCTCACCTTTATCTTATAACACTTGAACCACGAGAATCAGAATTTGATGTTCTTGGAAATACGTTCATCACCGAAAAAAATGCAAGGAAGCTGGCTGAAGCTGCAGAAAATTGCTGGTCATCTATTCTATCAATGGATTTAAAAAACTTTGGCAAATTTTTCAGAGAATCTTTTGAATCACAAATTTCTATATTCCCAAATATGGTAGATGAAGACATTACAAAAGTCATAGAAAAATATAAAGACACTGCATTAGGATGGAAACTTTCCGGTGCAGGTGGAGGTGGTTATTTAATCTTTGTCTCTGAAAAAAATATTGAAGGGGCAATTCAGATTAAAATAAGGAGAAGAGAGTTATAATAAAGAGCTCATCTTTTTACTGAATTAATCCTTAATCACTACCTAAGTAATATTAATTTTTTTGTCTCAACAAAATCTCCAGCCTGAAGACGATAGAAATAAACACCACTTGAAAAACTCTGAGCATTCCATTCTCGTTTGTAATTACCAGCCGGCAATTCTTCAGATAAAATAGTTGCAACTTCCTTTCCCAGCAAATCAAATATTTTTAGTGAAACAAAAGATTGAGAAGGAAGGCTGAATGAAATTGTTGTTGATGGATTGAAGGGATTAGGATAGTTTTGCTGAAGAACGAATTGAGTTGAAATTTCATTTTCTCTATCATCAACATCAGTAATCATTTCAGAAAGTGGACGACGCCAGATTTCACCATTATAAGTTCCAGCAAATAAATATATTCCATCTGTAGCTAGTGCCAAAACACTTTCACTAAATAAACCAGAATCGACTTTCACCCAGTTTTCACCACTATCGGTAGTTAGTAACAAGCCAGAATAGGTGGCTACAAAAATATTGTTTTCATACACAGTAAATGAATTAACATTTAGATACTCTATACCTGTTTCAACCTCAGTCCAATTTAGACCTAAATTTGTGGATTTAAAAATTCCATTATTACAGCCAGCAAAAAGATTTTTATTAATTATCGCCAAATCACTAACGGCTGCACCTGATATTCCACTATTCACAGATGTCCAACTTTGACCAAAATTAGTAGAAATAAATACTCCTTCCCCGTATGAAGCAGCAAAAATATTTGTATCTATAATTGCGAAGTCACGAAAATCAGGGGCTTCTATTCCAATGTTAGTAGAAATCCAATTTGAACCATTATCAGAAGAAATAAAAATATCCGAAAAAGTTCCAGCAAATAGATGTGTTACATTTTCTAAATTATTGTATGTAGCAAGAGTATGTACATGAATATCCGTTAACCCAGTATTTACGAAATTCCAACTTTTCCCTTTATCAGTTGATTTAGTGATTCCATCTGCACTACCACTTGCAAACAGATTCGAACTCCCATCCTGATTGTAAGTCTTGGCAAAATCAAAAATGAAACCATAATCGAGACCAGTATGTGAGCCATACCAACTATTTCCAAGATCCGAAGAATAATAAACAATATCACCTGCTCCACCAGTATATATTACAGTTCCTACTAATGAGTCTTGATCTATCAATAAGGTATATATTTCAGATGAATCCTTTTTCAAATAAACATCTTGCCGTGTCCACTCTAAACCATTGTTAGTAGATTTAAAAATACCAGCATCTCTTGTACCTACAATTAGATTTGAATCAGTTTCTAAAATTGTAAAAACATCTATATGATGTAATTCTGGGTTTAGCGAGACCCAATTATCTCCATTATTTGAGGAATAAAATACTCCATCTACTGTCCCAGCAAATAAGATAGAATCACTAACATATAATTCCAAAATATGGGTATCATTCAATCCATTATTTATGGGAGACCAATCAGCACCAAAATTAGTAGAGATATGGACACCTCCAAGGTAAGTTCCAACAAATAAATTTTGTCCATTTGCTGCAAACGATGTTACATATGGCAAATCGGAATTGATTAAAGTCCAATCTGAACCAAGATTCGATGAAAGATAGATACCCCAGCTAGTTCCAGCAAAAAGATATGTACTATCAGTTCCATTTGGCATAGCAATCAAGTCGTAAACATAAGAAATACCCATTCCATTATTTACCGCGGTCCAACTTGTACCTTTATTAGTAGAGAGATAAATTCCGCCTCCTTCAGTTCCAGCAAAAAGATTATTATCAATTATTTCAAGTGCTCGAACATTTTTATTTCCTAAACCCGTATTTATCTCATTCCAAGTACTCCCGCTATCCGTGGAAATAAAGACGCCTTGCCAAGTTCCTGCAAATAAGTCTGCTTCGGAATGTAAAATAGTCGCAACTGCCAATGATGTAAGTCCATTGTTAATAGCCGTCCAACTTATACCATTATCAGTTGAAATAAAAATGCCATTACCCCAAGTTCCCGCTACAAGATCTTTTCTCCCATTTTCGCTTGGAATTTGGATGAGGGTTGTTACAGCTGGATTTATGTACCTGTAATTGGTTTGCACCCACTGTGCATTTATATTTACTACAAACAATACTAAGAGAACTGTTAACTTTTTCATAATTACCCCTTTTTTATTTATCAATTAAAATTGCTCTTTTATTCTTTTGCCTTCATACCTAATTGACTTCTCTGGTTCCGCTATTTCAATCCCAGTTCCTTTGTCCTTACCAACAACTACAACATTAAACGTTCTCTCTTTCAGCATTCCAGGAAATTCGCCTTGCCTGTCTGAGATGGTTAAGGTTTTTTCTTTATCATTCCAATCAAAATCAATTGTTGAATAAATTCCTTTTTCATAATTGTAATTATCATTTTCATCTTCATATAAAGTGAAATATCCATCAGCACCGGGATAAATCCGCAGCTCAATCGGGTCTGCAGGTTTTTCTGTTGTGTATTGTAAAAAAGGCCCCATTGGAATAATTGATCCGGCTTTAACGAATAAAGGAATTTTTTCAATCGGCGCATCTGTCTTTATTGTTTTACCACCTTCAAATATTTCACCTGTCCAGAAGTCGTACCAGCCCATCCCCTCCCCTTCCCCAAGGGAAGGGAGATAGACTTCTCTAATTTTTTCTTTATCTTCTTTTAATTTTTCTCTTGCAAAGATAGAAGGAGTTTTCCAATGCAGTTGCATTTTAGAGGCACCAGTAGATCTGTTTTCGGTTTCAAGTATAAAATTATATTCTTTGTCCGCTTCCAGTTCTACTATTTCTGTATATTGCTCAACACTTGTATAAACCATTCGTAAAGTATCGCCATTCAGAATAATTCTTTTCGGATCATAACTTATCAAATGAAACTGATGCTTACCGGTTTCTTTTGGAATGAGTTTTCCTTCCCATGTAATCGCATAAGTTGAATCAGACGCATAATCAGGTCTGCCTGTGTACCAGAAGATATTTATATTCGGATCAACTTGTTCCCTGCTTAAAATTTTTCTGCCTGAATCCTTATAATATTTTGCCGATAAACCATTTTGTCCATCATTTGTCTTGAAGTATTCTGGACTAATTATTTCACTGGCTTGAGGTGGAGTGTAATACATATAATCTGTTACAGGGCAAACCATAATTGAAGGGCCAAACATAAATTGATCATCAATAGAAAAAGTTTTTTCATCTGAAGAAAAATCCATTGGAAGCCCGCGCATGATTGTGTAATCATCATTGGTTACTTTCCAAGCAAGAGAATAAATGTAAGGCATTAAACGATAACGAAGATTATCTATCTTAATTATTGGATCGGTGAACTCACCCATTTCCCAAATCTCACGCGGAGTTTCCGAACCATGAGAACGAAAAATAGGAGAGAAAGCACCAAGCTGAAACATACGGGCATAAAGTTCCTGGTAAGCAGGATCTTTTCCTCCCTGCATAAAAACTCCGTCATAAGCACCAAGTACAAAAGCACCTATGTCAAATGTCCAGTATGGAATTCCAGACATACAATGATTTAATCCGGCAGCAATTTGTTTGCGATAAACTTCCCAGCTTGCACCAATATCACCGGACCATGTTGTTGCTGCATTACGCTGCTGTCCGGAAAAAGTTGAACGTGTTAAAATATATGCTCTTCTTTCAGGCGTTTCTCCTCTCCAGAATTTGTAAAGATCATCAGTCATAGCCAGAGAAAATGCATTAAGGTATCTTGCCCATGAGCCAAGATAATTACTTCCCATTTTTTTCAATTCATATTCGCTCGATTCTTTTGTCATTGCATTAACAACATCGGGTTCTGTAGAATCAATCCACCACCCATCAAGCCCTTTAGAGTAAATTCCGCTTTTAAGATATTTCCAATAAAGCTTATTTGCTTCAGGATTAAATGCATCATAATATTTGAATCCTGCCCAGCCTACAGGTTTATAAAGAAATCCATGTTTCATCATATCAGCATAGATTGGTGTTGCTGGGCCAAGTGCAGGCCATATAGAAATAATAATATGAAAATTCATTTCGTGAAGTCTGTCGCACATTCCTTTCGGATCAGGGAAAAGTGTTTTATCGAAGAACATTCCACTCCAGTTTTGTGCGCCATTCCAGTAATCCCAATCCTGTATCATATTATCAATGGGAATTTTCAGCTTGCGGTATTTTTCTGCAACACTCATTAACTCAGCCTGCGTATCATAATGTTCTTTACTCTGCCAATAGCCATAAGCCCATTTGCCATACATAGGAGCTTTACCGGTAAGTTCACGATATCCAGAAATAACTGAATCCATATTATTACCATAAACAAAATAGTAATCTATGTTGTTGCCAATATCCGACCAGAACGAGGCTCCGTTTTCATTATCATCAAAAATTGTTTTAGAATAATTATCCCAGAGTATTCCATAATTTTTCGTTGAGATAAGAAAAGAACTTGAAGACCCCACATTTGCTTGTGCCAGTAATATTTTTTTATTGCGATAATTAAAATAACCATCTGTTTGTTCGCCTAACCCATATATTCCTTCATCCTCTGATAACTCAAAATTTTGTTGAATTGTAAAACCTGAATCAGAAAAATAAACAACTGGTTTGAAAAATGATTTCTCTCTTTCTTTCAGGATAGTATTATTATCAGCAGTTAAAAATTCAACATTACCCTCATTCTTTAATACTTTTAAAAATAATTTTGAAGATTGCAGAAAAACTTCATCGTCACTATCATCAACATTGATTTCGAGATCAGGTAAGACATTTTTAATAACGGATAAACTTAATTTTTCCTGAGTACCTTCCGGAATCCATTTTATAATCCTTACAATTTCATCTGCATAAAATTGTACTTTAAGATTTATTTCATCTGTTTTAAGTTCAATACCATTTTTAATTTTTGTTACTTGTGCATTTGTTGTGTGGAATTGAAATGAAATTAATAAAAGGAAAAGTATGGTTAGAATAGAGATTCGTTTTTTTCCCGCATAGCGGGATTTCGTTTTACTCAACATTTGGATTGTTCCCTTTTTGGTTATAACATTCAAGGTTACAATACAGCTAACGTTATCTTAGCCTTGAAGGTTGCTTGCTTTTATTTAAGCAGTAACATCTTTTTTGTGATTATAACATCTGCAGTTTGTAATCTATAAAAGTAAATACCACTTGCCAGGTTAACACCTGAGAATTGTACATCATATTTTCCCGCATTCTGAACTGAGCTAACTAAAACTTCAACCTCCCTGCCCAATATATCGAATACTGAAAGATGAACTTTACCACTACTGTTAAGTGTGTAATAAATTGTTGTCTCTGGATTAAAGGGATTTGGATAGTTCTGATATAATTCAATACTCGTTGGTAATTGTTTTTCATCTTCAACTGATGTTGGCAGATCATCACTTCCGGGCGAACCATTAATATTATATGAAGCCCGCCAAATAGCAGGATCATTTTGATCGCCTGTTGGATTAATTTCTGTGGTTACTAAAGAATAACCATCACCATCGGGTGTTTCCGGCCAGGGAGCCTGATCACTAAAACTCACAGAAAAAATTGTATCATTTGTTGCTGTTAACAAAGTGAGTGTTTCCCCGGCATTATTCAATTGACCTGAATATTCTCCAAGTGGAAAGAAACCATAGCGGTTATTAAATTCATTCTGGTTAGAAGCGAGAACAATAAAGTTATTTGATTCTACAATTGTTCCTAATGGAAAAGTATAAGTTATTCCATCAACAAAAACTGATTGTGAAAGATTGATAGGGGTAGTACCAATATTTTTTAATTCAAGGAATTCATACTCATTATCACTAATTGTGTCGCTTACAGTTACACTATCAAGTGGATGGTAATGAATCTCTGTGATTTTTAGATTTTCTATTTCGTCACCTGCAAACAAAACGATTTCGTGAAGGGCACTCCAGGTTGAACCATTTTTAACCCGGGCTTTTAAAACAATTGTTTGGTTAATTGTCAGATCAACCTCGTCACCGCCATCTACTGCTGAAACTGAAATATTCCCGCCAATTTCTCTTGGGTCTTTGCTATCAATTGTATAAATAATTGATCCTGTAGTGCCGTTTGAATTTACAAGTTTCAATATATATCCCGGTTCAATATCTAAACTTGTTACAAAAATTTCTTCATCATTATTTTTAAATACAGGCGGATCAATATCAGGGTAAAGATCTTCATCTTTTAATTGATCTAAAACTATATTAGTACGATATGGAAAATAATTATCAACAATATCATCAACTGCCCATTGCCAATCATCATCCTTGTTTCTAGGAGGTTCATTATAAGTATCACCCCATCTTACAGATTCACCAATAATTGCTAATTCAATTTCCTGAGCACGAGATTGAAATAGTGCTGAAGTTTTTTGCGGAGTCATTGAACCAAGATTAAAGAAATGTTTATAGACATGATCTGCAAAATGAATACGGTACTCAGCATTACTTGTTAATTTAAGGTGAAGCCATTGAGGATGGAATCTTGAAAAATCAGCCGACATTGAAATATTAACCCGGTTTTCCATGAGTCCTTCTCCTGGTCCTTCTCCTTGAGTTGTTCTGAGTGTATGTTCGGCATCATGTATAAAGAATTTAAAACCATCGTTGCTGTTTCTATTATATATGCAAAAAAAGTTGTTTGGCATTTGATTATTACCAAATTTTGAGGTTGGGCTGTCATAATTTCCAGCATAGAAAATAGTCAGCATATAATCTATCAGGTTATCAATATCAACAAGTTTTTTATATGCCGGATTAATTGATCCATCCGGATTTGATCCCAGAAGTTTGAAATAATTTGTGTTAGTCGAAAATCCTGACACACACATGTTCCAAACTGACTGCCAGGCATTTAAATTACCATCTGTTGCTTCAACTGAATAATTCGGGAAACCTGCTTTAATTACATCGTAATCTTCAACATTACCACCCAAATAACTTGCTGCAAAACGAGCTTCAGGTCTCTCCTGTGTTTGAAATAATCCCCAGTAATAACCATTTATATATAAGTGGTAGTACCTGCTTCTTGTATATGGTTCACCAGTTTCTCTCTGGAGATCTCTTGAAAATACATCACGGTTCATTACATTGTATTCACCCATATGACCGGGATAGCTCCATGAATAGTTTTGACTTGTTCGCAAATCCAGTTTATCAAATTCATCAACACCTTCAGTATCAAAAAGCGGATATTTTAGTTTACCTTTACCATATTCACTGCGGAAGAAAAGACGGAATGCATGCTTAGGATTATCACCATGACGGCTCCAGCCTCCGCGAATACGGATTCCTGCATTAATCTGGAATCCTTCGGTGCCATCTGGATTTAAAAGTTCAATTGAAGTCGGACGTTCCCATTCAACTCCATCATTCTCTGGATTCATATAAATGCCGCTATCCGGATTAAAAAGATTCTTCAGATCAGTAGCAATGGAAATTGAAGGAATAGCAAGAAGCGCATCATCTATTAAGTTCGTATAACGTGGATCGTTTAAAACATTGGGATCCATTCCATAATTTATCGATTGCTGACCGGATGTTGTTGGACTAGGCCAGCCGGATCCCGGTCTTGTACCATCAGGTGATAGTACACCAACCTTATTAACAAATAAATAAGTCTGAGTTACTGATTCACTCACACTATTATCCGGGGCCACAGTGCAAGCTCTAAGAATAACGCCTGCATTTTTTCCACGCACTCCATAGACAATGTTAGGATCAATCATGATCGTAACAGGGGGAGTAACTTGTGCAGCTGTTGGTGAAGTTCTCGGATCTGAACAATCTAAAGTATATTTTATTGTTGCACCCGGTATTTGGGAAGTAAGCTCTAAATTAAAACTATCAGTATAAAAACCATGGTTTACAGAAAACTCCGGAACTTCGGTCTGCGGCTTTATCGTTTGAGCACTTACTATAATCAGAACAAACAATATCCGAACGATTAACCTGTTTTTATTTTTCATAATTCATCTAAAATTCTTCTTATTAAAAATATGGTCTTTAACTTTTGAATCAAAAATCATGCATAATATAATATTACCCAATGTTAATAAAGAAAGGATAAAACAATTAATATTTACTATTGGATTGTCGAATAAGGCATTTAATGATTACTGTTAATATCCTTTGGATAAAGTCAATAATAAAATTTATCTACCCTCACTAAAAATAAGGTGATTACTGTCATATGCAAGCATCAGAGAATCCTTCTCTACTATCATTTTAATATAAAATTGAATTGATGTTTTTATCTTAATGATATAAATATTAAAGCTCTTAAATCATTTAGTTGCCAATTTATAATTAATTACTACTTTCTCATAACCGGTATAATCCTTGAGTAACTATATAGCACTTAATCAGGAAAGTTTATTCTTAAAGGGACAGGTATTGTTCGGTTTATCAACAATAGGTCTTTTTCTTTACATTTTATACCCTGTCGCACTTATATCTATTAGTATGTATGTGTCTCGAACTAAAGAAGTTACTTCAGAAAGTTATTTTTTCGCAAATCGAAATAAGCATTGGTTGTTAATTTCTTTATCACTTATAACTCCATGGCTATCAAGTCCTTATTTGCTGGGATTAACTTCATCTGCTAATAGTTTTGAATTAATTACTATTTATGGATTGATATCAGCAATTATGTTATTTCTTCTTGGATGGTTTTTTGTTCCTAAGTATGCTGAAATAAAAATAAATACTTTACCGGAATTTTTTGAAAAAAGATATAACAGGACTTGTAAATTCTTTTTATCATCACTTTATATTCTATCAAATATATTTGTGCGATTAATAATTATTCTTGTTATAGGGAGTATTTTTATAGATTTGATTGGAGAGATTGATCCTTATTCTTCCCTTCTATTCTTTCTTGTAATTACAGGCATTTATGTAATTATTGGGGGATTACAGACAGAAATTTATGTAAATATTATCCAAGTTTTATTTATCATCCTTGGTATAATAGGATTTTCAGGGTGGATTCTTAACCAGGAAGCCGGATTTCGACCTGTAATAAACAAAATCTCAACTTTTGAAAATACTTCATTAGGATTGACTGAATTAATATTAAGTTATTCAATTGTTGGTTTCTGGTTCTGGTGTGCGGATCAATCAGTAGTTCAAAAAATTTTAAGTGTCAGGAATATCAATCATACAAAAAAAACTTCCCTTGCTTCCGGTTTCCTACAAATAATTCCTGTATTTATATGTGTACTGGCTGTTTTAATTACAACTTTTTCACAGGGAGAATCTTCAGAGAATATTTTACAAACCATGTTTTCAAGCGGTTTGATTCCTGAAAGCCTGCGCGGAGGACTAATAATTGCGGTTGCCGCAATATTAATGACATCTTTTGCAAGTCTTTTTAATAGTACTTCTGTTCTTATTACTTTTGATTTTTATAAAACATTCAGACCGACAGCTTCCGATAGAAAACTAGTCCTGGTCGGACGTTTAACAACAATGTTTTTAGTCCTCATCGCTATTTTATTACTTCCAATATCACAATCCATAGAATTCAGCTTAGCTATAAAGTTATTTAAAGCTTTCACTTATTTAGTATCAATGGTCGCCGCGGTGTTTCTAGTAGGATTATTTAATAAAAAAATTAATGGAATAAGTGCGCTTGTAACTTTATGTACAGGTTCCCTAATAATATTAGTAAAAGCGGTTTTTGAAATAATTTTTATTAATCAGCCGGTCATATTCGGAAATACAATTATTAACTTATTTTTGCAAGCCGGGTTTTTTGAGTTTTCCATTTTCATTTTCTTCTTCTCAATATTGTGCTTGTTTGTCTTTAATAAATTAGAATTAGTTCAGCATATAACAAGTTCATTTTTAAGAATTATCAAAGGCATATTCTTGAAGTTGAAATACAGAAAAGAAGTTCATCAAACAGTTTTTTTTATATTGTCAGTTCTAATAGTGATAATTTTATGGCTGACATTAATTTAATCTTGTTTATAAAGGAGTATTTATATGTTATCAGGTAAATACCGAATTCACTTTTTGTCTATCATAATTTTTTTATCCCTGGTTAATCTTCTTTATGCAGGAACAACCGGAAAAATAGCCGGCAGAATTCTGGATAAAGAAACCGGCGAACCTCTGCCTGGTGTTAACATTATGATTGAAGAAACCACCCTTGGCTCAACAACCGATATCGATGGATATTATGTGATACTTCAGGTAACTCCCGGGATACATACCGTAATAGCAAGCATGGTAGGTTATGCTAAAGTTTCTATAACTGAAGTGAGAGTTTTTATTGATCAGACAGCTACTGTTGATATTGAACTGCAGCTTGAGACAATAGAAATGAAAACCATAACAGTAACAGCAAAAAGAGATATTGTAAGAAAAGATGTATCCACAAGTATAACTTCAATCCAAACAGATGAAATCAAAGTTCTTCCAGTCTCTTCCCTGGATGACATTGCATCTTTACAAGCCGGTATACAAGAAGGATTAGTTGTAAGAGGTGGTCAGTCAGATCAATTACTTCTCCAGATAGATGGTATTACCTTACGTGATCCAAGAAATAATAAACCTATTTCTACAATTTCTTTAACTTCAATTCAGGAAGTTTCCATTGAACGTGGGGGATTTAATGCAGAATATGGACAGGTGCGCTCCGGAATTATTAATACCATTACAAAAGAAGGAAGTATTAATTCTTATTATGGTGCTATTCAACTTAAATACAGTCCAGCTACACAAAAACATTTTGGTACATCAGTATTTGATCCCAATTCGATGTGGAACAAACCTTATTTAGATCCTGATGTTGCCTTTATCGGAACTGAAAATGGATGGGATGAATATACCTCCCGACAATATCCAAGATTTGATGGATGGAATGCTGTTTCTCAAGGTCTTTTATCAGATGCTGATCCTAATAATGATTTATCTCCGGCTGCTGCTCAAAAACTATGGATGTGGGAACGAAGAAGAAGACCTACTATAGCTCCTGATTATAATATTGATGCAAGTCTTGGAGGTCTGGTACCTGGAATAGGAGAAGCACTTGGTAACTTACGGTTCTTTGCAAGTTACCGCTTCGAAAAAGAAATGCTTCTTATACCTTTAAGCCGTGATGATTATAGAGAAGATTACTTTTCAGTTAAACTGAATTCAAATTTAAGCACCACAATGAAATTGATGATCACTGGTTCGACAGGTGTTTCCCGTAATGTTGCTTTGAATGCAACTGATGTAAATTTTAATAATCCTGCCTGGGGTATAAATGGTGTTCAGTCCTGGAATCCAACCGATTATATGCGCTCACCATTTCAAATTGCTGAAATTACGAACGAACAGAGACCCAGCAGAATCTTTACAAACTCATGGTACAGTGAAGCTGTAGTTGGTCACTTGACTTTAGCAGCTAAACTAAGTGATAACATAGGTAACAATACTTTTTACGAAATCAGTTTTGAAAATGTTAACCGCAAGTATTCCACCGGCCCTATAGCTCCAAGGGATTTAACAAGAAAATATGAAATAATCCCCGGTTATTTTGTAGATGAAGCTCCGTTTGGGTGGGACTCTCTGCTAAGCTCCGGTATTACAAGTATGTTCTTCGGTGGTCACAGTGCAACCTCCCGCGATTCCAGTGAAACCAGTTCATTTGTATTTAAAGCAGATTTGACAAGTCAATTAAATAATGAACATTTGATTAAAACCGGGATTGAATTTTCATACTATGATTTAAACCTTAATTATGGAAGAGTAAATAACTTTTTCCGCGATGTGAATTATGTAAAGGAAGAATGGCAGCCATATCGTTTCTCTGCATATGCTCAGGATAAGATAGAAGCATTTGGATTTATTGCTAATCTGGGAGTAAGACTTGATGTGAGTAACCCAAACAGCGAATGGGCAGTTGTTGATCCTTTTGATAAAGCTTTTTTCTCAACAGATTATATTCCAACCGGAGATTATCACAAAGAAAAATCAAAGGTTGATGTTGCTATTAGTCCTCGTTTAGGTATTTCTCATCCTATAACAGAAAATTCAAAACTCTTTTTCAATTATGGACATTTCAAACAATTTCCTGCATATGAAGAAATCTTCCGTTTAGGTCGTGGTTCAGCCGGTAGTGTCCGTAATTATGGTGACCCAAGTTTAATTCAGGCAAAAACCATATCCTATGAACTTGGATATGACCATGTGTTATTCGAAGATTATCAAATACAGGTTACAGCTTTTTATAATGATATTTCAAATCAGCAAGGATATACCTCTTACTTAAGTGATAGAAAAGGTATAGGTTATTTTGCAGCTAACAATAATAATTATGCAGATATCCGTGGATTTGAGTTGACGTTTAGAAAAACTCAGGGTGATTGGATCAGGGGTTTTGCTAATTACACTTACCAGGTTAGTACAAATGGTGCTTTCGGTAAGGCCACAATTGATGAAGATCCAAGTCAACAAATTCAACTTGATCGGAATACTCTAAATTTATATCAACAAAGACCGGTTCCACAACCACGTGCCAATATGAGCTTAACATTTTTTACTCCAAAAGAATTTGGCCCGGAATTCCTTGGAACACAGCTTCTTGGTGATTGGTCTCTTAATATTCTTGGTGTGTGGGAAGACGGTGAATGGATAAACTATAATCCAAATCTCAACCAGGAAATAGGAACAATTATTCAGAACGTTCAGGTTGTTGATTATTACAATATCGATCTACGTTTTATGAAAACATTTGAAATACAAATGTTCTCAGTTTCACTTTTTATGGAAGTGAGAAACCTGCTGAACTCTAAGTTTTTATCAGGTGCTAGCTTTTATGATGCACACGATCAGAGATTTTATCTGGAATCGCTCCACTTACCCGAAAGCAATGGTTACAATAATATTCCGGGTGATGATCTTGTTGGAGATTATCGTAGAAATGGAGCACCCTATCAGCCGATTGAACAGGTAGGTAATGTTGCCGGAATGAATATTGGCAACATTAATCCTTCAGTTATATATTATGAAAGATCAACCAGCAGATATATGAATTATTTAAATGGCAATTGGTCGGAAGTAGAAAGCAGCAAGTTACAAAAGATTCTGGACGATAAAGCTTATATAGATATGCCGAACAACAGCTCTTTCGATTTTTTGAATCCA
>CAYNUV010000020.1:0-17867 GCA_964400245.1 uncultured Ignavibacteriaceae bacterium | reverse complement strand
ATCCCGTGTCGGTTCAGTTTGTAAGTGAAGACTGCAAAGCTCAACTGAAACCAGCAACGTATTCAGTTCTTTGTCTCTTGCAGATGATAAAGCTTCAAAGACAGAATTAAATCCTGTTATTGAAGCAGCACAACCCATAAAACCTATATTTGTTCTTTTAACTGTTTGAGGGATTTTAAATTCTTCAATGAGATAATAATCCAAGCCCGGGGCAAAAAATCCTGTACAGGAAACAGTAATTAATCTTTCAATCTTTACAGGATTAAAATTGTTCTCCAGAAATAATCTATTAACAGCTTCTTTTGATAATTGCTTGGACCATTTTTCATATTCATTCATTCTTTTTTTAGTATCCGGTGTAATATAATTTCCGTCCCTTGAATAAAATTTATTTTCAACGCTTTCTTCAGCGTCAGGAATTACAATAAATCTCGAATCAATTCCGGAATGTGCAGAAGCCGCATCTATTAATCTTCCGATTGCAGGGCGTCCACTCATTCTCTGTTTTAACTCAGATGTAGCTTTCTCCTGTGATACTTTATACGGAGGTGAAGCTGTTGAAATGTCTATTAACATAAGAATCAATTTAAATATTAAAAGATCAGAAGGATTAAAAGATTTCACTCTTTATAAGAGGTATTTTATAGGACCAATCTTTCGATCTTTAAATTTTTTAATCTTTTATTTGTTTTATTTCCAAAATACACTTTTAAAATGATAAATTTATGTTATGAAAAAATTGCTGTTTATTACTTACTTCTGGCCTCCATCCGGTAAAGCAACTCTTCACTGGCCTTTAAAAATAATTAAGCATCTTCCGGAAAATAACTGGCAGCCGACGGTTCTTACTGCAGAAGAGGATACTTTTTCTCACAAGGATGAAAGCTTGTTGAATGAAATCTCACCAGACTTAAAAGTATTTAAAGCAAAAGCGATTGAACCTTTTGAGATTTACAAAAAATTTACCGGTAAAAAAAAGGACGACCCTTTAATCGACTCCGAAACTGTTTCAGAAGAGAATCAGAGTTTTGCTCATAAAATATCCGTTTGGATAAGATTTAATCTTTTTATTCCCGATGCACGGGTTGGATGGTTTTTTTCAGCAGTTCCCAAAGGGAAAAAAATTTTGGAGGATACTAAATTTGATGTGATTGTATCTTTAGGCCCTCCTCATACAACTCACTTAGTCGGATACCGTTTAAGCAAAAAATTTAATCTTCCCTATGTTCCTGTTTTAATAGATCCATGGGTTGATATTGTCTACTACAAAACTGCTAAAAGAAGTAAGAGCTCGGTTAGATTTGATAATTACCTTGAGAAGAAAATTTTGAGTCATGCTTCAAGGGTTATATTTGTTACTAAATTCACACAGGAAGATTACATAAAAAAATATTCTTTTCTTAAAGAAAAATCTCATGTTCTTTACTGGGGATTTAATGAAGAAGCCTTTCAGATGGAAGATGGAAAATGGAAAATGGAAAACGGAAAAAGAGAGGAAGTCCTGGTACATGCAGGAAATATTTTTGATTATCAAAATCCAAAAGAACTCTGGAAAAGAATAAGAAAAGAAATTGATGACGGAAGGAATCTTAAACTGAAATTTATCGGAACAGTAAGCCCTTTAATAAAAAAGGAAATTGAAAAAAATAATTTAAGTGAAGTAACCGAATATCTTGGTTTTCTACCATATCATAAAATGCTTGAAGAGTTAAAGAAATCCTCATACCTCCTTGTTTGTGCCACAGAAAAAAGACACATTCCCGGAAAACTTTTTGAATATCTTAGAGCGGGTAAACCTATTTTAGCTTTTGGAGATGATAATGAGGAAGTTAAAAATATAATAACTGAAGCAAATGCAGGAATGATTTTTAAGTACGATGACGATTGCAAAAAGTTTTTTGAGAAGGCAAATTCATTTCAAACAGATCAGAATGTTGTTAGAAAATACGACCGGGAATTAATAACAAAAGAGTTTGCGGAAATAATAAATTCAACTCAAAAGTCAAAGGTCAAAAGTCAAAATGTTTGATTACTACTTTCTTTTATTTTGACTTTTAAATTAAAATCTATTCATCACCTCAACTACTTTATAAATATCATTTTCTGAATGAAAAAAGGAAATTGGAAGACTGAGAGTAGTTTTATGTATTTCTTCTGAGATCGGAAATTCTCCCTCAATTATTCCCTGCATTGCTTTTTGCTTATGAGGTGGGATAGGATAATGTATTTCTGTTTTAATCCCGTTCTTTAACAAATACTCTTTAAGCTCATCCCGCTTTGAATGCCGAACATTAAAGATATGCCAAACATCAAAAAAATCGGGATGAACAAATGGTTTTATAAAATCATCTTTTAATTCTTTAAGATAAATTTCTGCAAGTTTTCTTTTATGAGAATTAATTTCATCGAGCCTTTTAAGCTTAACAGAAAGAAATCCCGCCTGTACTTCATCCAATCTTGAATTGTAACCAACTCTTTCATTATAATATTTTTTCTCTGAACCGTAATTTCTCAAACTTTTTACCACCGTTGCGATTTTTTCATCATCAGTATTTACAGAGCCTGCATCTCCCAAAGCTCCAAGATTTTTCGTAGGATAAAAACTAAAAGCATTAACATCACCAAAAGTGCCGGATATTCTATTCTTATACTTTGCACCATGAGATTGTGCACAATCTTCAATCAATTTCAAATTATATTTTTTGCAGATAGAAATTATCGGATCCATCTCGCAGCATTTGCCATAAAGATGAACAATCATAAGAGCTTTTGTGTTAGGAGTAATTGCTTTTTCAATTTTTGATGGATTAATATTATAGGTTCTTATATCCGGCTCAACAAGAACAGGTTTTAATCCGCAATGAAGAATTGAAAGTATAGTTGCGATGTACGTATTTGAGGGAACAATAACTTCGCTTCCTTCTTTAAATTCAAATACTTTAAGAGAAAAGATTAATGCATCCAGCCCTGATGCAACACCGATACAATATTTATTTCCAATGTAAGCGGCAAACTCTTTTTCAAAATTCTCAACATTTTTTCCAAGAATAAACCAACCACCGTTAAGAGTATGTTGGAATGAATCTGAAAAATCTTTCAGAAAAGTTGCATTTGCTTTAAAAAGATTTTCGTACTCAATCACTATTTATATCCCTCATAGATATAATCGGAAGGATCAAAATGTGTTGAAGCCAAAACAAGCAAAACAGCATCAGGAGTAAAGTGATGCATGGTATGCCAGTCATTTGTTTCAAGTATAAGGCATTTGCTTGGATGATCAAGAACAAAATCTTCTTTCTTTTTACTATCATTGCTGGAAACTATACAGTTGCCGTGAATGCAAATAGCAGCCTGTACGGTTGTTTTATGCCTGTGTCCGCCTCTCACGGAATCATCAACTCCATAGATGTAAAATAATCTTTTGATCTTAAAAGGAATTTCTTTTTCTATAACTGTTAAGTTTCCCCTTTTCTCTGAAAAACTTTTTAAATGAATCAGGTGCGCCATTAATTCCTTGTAAATATTTTTAAATCAAATATATTATACGTTTTATTAATTTTTCTCAGCAAATAAATAAACGGAGACTTCCAATTTACCGGTTTTTTTGAAGAACCGTTCGGATCAAATGAACCATCTATTAAAAATATCTTCAGTTTTAATTCCATTAACAATTTAACATACCGTTTGTAAAAAATATTAATTAATTTATCTGCCAAATATATTCTTCCTAATTCAACCTGCTGGGTAAGGCTATCATTACTGTAGAATTTAAGATAATGAAAATGATAAAATATAACTTCAAACTTTTCACCGTTTGCTTTTCTTGTCCCGATTATTTTTGAATCGAGCTGTTCAAAATTGTAATCTGAAATATTCCATAAAGCTACACCTCCACCTAAATGCTGAAGAACATGGACTCCTTCAAAACGTGTCGTCCAATCTTCAAGGTAAAGCTGATCGCCATATTTACCGTCTTCATAATAACTGTAGCACCACTCCAGGCAACGCTCGCGCCACCACTTGAGAGCATTTAAACCATTTTTATCATTTTTAAATGTTATAAACTGAACACAATATTTCCCGGCAATATTTAATTTCTTTTTGTACTGAGCCGAGTATCTGTGCTCTGTTAAAAGAATAGATTTATCTCCAAGCTCATCAAAAATTGGCTTAGGGGATGAGTAAAAGAAAATATCTGCATCAATGTATGTACAGCTTTCTACTTTGTATTTTTCAATAATAAATAAAATTGTAGATGATGTTGCTGTCCAGCAATACTCTCCAGCTGAACGTGTGGGTTTAATTTTAAGCAGTTCCTCATCTTCAAATTCTTCAAGAGAGATTATTGTTGCTTCTGATAGATTTAATTTCTTTAATACATCATAGGAGATTTTATCAAATGCAAAAATGAACAGATGAAAATCCTCACACTGCATTTCCAATGATTTGTAAAGTGCTAATCCTTTTGAAAAATAATTTGAATCGAAAAGTGTGCAAAAATTATAAGTCATTTACTTTCTTTGCAAGAATTATATTATCCAGATAAAGATCATTATTCGAAGGAAAAATTTTTGATACAATAATTCCCAAAACATTTAACGGAAACATTATTAAAATAGTCGCAATTTTTCTTAAAAGATTAATTCTTAAAGTTATTTTATAGATATAAGCATTAATCAATTGAATTATCACGCTAAAATCAGGAGCTGTTTTTTTCTGTTCAAGAATATCAAAACCATTTTTTTCTAAAACTGCTTTTAACCCAAACGATGAGTAGCGTGCAAAATCATAAGGCTGTTCATGTTCATCCCAAACAAAAGGAACAGTCATTAATAATTTTCCATCTTTTTTTAGAACACGATTCACTTCAAATAAAAAATCATCCGGGTTAAAAACATGTTCAAAAACCTGGTTGATTACAACCGAATCAAACTCACAATTGTTGAAGGGAAATTTTTTGCCGTCATAGAAATAATCAGCTTTTGTAATTTCACGATGCAATGTTGTATCAATCTCAAGCCCAATATATTCTGATGAGCTGAAATATTTTTCATAAGGTTTGGTTCCACAGCCAACATCAAGCGTTTTACCTGAAATTTTATTTCCAAATTCTTTTATGCCATTTAGTAAACCTTTGCGTGCTATATAAAATGGATTTATGATTAACCCGATAATCCCAGGTTCAAACTGTTCTTTTTGTACGATTTTTTTAAATGTGACATTCATACTTTAGTAAGTAGAAAGATTGGAATTGAGCAGAACAAATTTGGAAAATTTTTAGTAAGGATTCTTTTAAAATGATTTTTCGAATAAATATCTCTGCTTTTAAGAATTTTTAATCCACCAACAAAATTAACAAGTTCAAAAAAATCTTTGATTGAAAATTGATGAATATGCCCGGTATTAAACCAGGTATGATTGGGAATCATTATCCTTGGCATTCTTCCATTAAAAAAAAGATCAATCCTGTTTTTATAAAAAGAGAAGTTAGGAAAGGAGATTACCTGAAATCTGGAAATTCTTTTCATTTCTTTTAAAAGAACTTCCGGATACATAACCATTTGCATTGTAACATTGCAGATTGAGAAATCAAATGAATCATCTTTTACATTCAGAGGTTTATCAATTTCTCCTTTATCTGCTTTCAGTCCTTTCTTTTTGCAAATCTCTACAGCTGATTCAGAAATATCAATTCCATAAACATCTGATTTTTTTTCTTCAACAAGCTTTTTCATTAAAGAACCACTACCGCATCCTAGATCAATTACCTTTGAATTTGGTTTTATAAATTCAATAATATATTTGTACTCTTCCCTCTCCTCTGATTCTAAGGAAGAGTAGTTGTAATTGCGGTTATCAATGTAATTATACATAGGTTAGATGTAAATATAAGTATAATTGAGAAATGGAGAAGATCGGAGAATTAGTAATTATTCCTAAATAATTATTAAAAGGAAGAATCCTATCTGATGCCCAAAAGTATAAATAATACCTGTTAGTATAATTATAGGATGATCAGTTTTTTATTTTGCATAGCAAACCATAACCAACTATCTTTTCGCCCTTAACTTCGAACATTCCTTGATTTATCTTCAAATTTAGCAATAGCTATGTAATTCTTTTTTAATTCTTCAGTGAATTTTTTTTCAGAAATAAATGTAAATGGATATTTTATCCGCCTATCGGTATATCCTTCGGGAAGGTTACCTATTCCATTCCAACTTAACTTTGACCGATGTATAGTAAATACATCTCTATCAATTTCATTTAAGCCGAGTTTATTAAATAAGAGCCATTGAGAACGCGCATTTAATATTTCCTTCAAATATTTTTGTGGATCGTTTACACATTGAAGTGTCCCCGATGTATGAAACAAGTCTATTTTACCTAATTCAATCACTGCTTCTGAAATATTGTTTCTGAATTTTAACTCATTTGTTTCTAATTCCTTGGCATATTTAACCATTGTGTCGGTCTCAACTACTACCCAATTCAAACGTACCATTTTATCCATCATGCTCTTATATGAAAATAATGTGCCCCACACGCGCCTCCAAAATCCAGTACATTTATTGTTTTGGATTCTAAATTAGTTATTAAAGGATTAATAATTGATAATAAAGTATAAGCACTTGTCTCCCAAATAGGTATTACACTCTTATTGAGATTTGAAACAAATCGTTTTGTTTTTTTTAAAATTACTTCGATCAATTCCTGTTCTTCATAAGCATCTGTAGTGCATTCTCTTAATGCATCATTGTAGCTTGCAAATTTTTTATGAGTAAAACCAGATGATGCTTTGTCTCCTAATTTTTTAGAAATTATAGGAGGCATAAAATCTAAAATTAATTTCTTAGCCGACACAATAATGTTAAAGTTATCATATAAACTCAGATAGTGAGAAAAGGGTTTCTTTTTATTCAGTTATTAATAATAACAATTTATTCTTCTTAATTGTATGGGTATTTTTTTATTTAATTAGATTCATCTTCTTTATCTCAACGAAATCATCAGTAACTATTTTATAAAAATAAATACCGCTTGTAAAATTTTCACCTGAAAACTCATGTTCATAAATACCTGCCGGTAAATACTTATTAACCATTTCTGAAACTTCTTGACCTAACGAATTAAATACTTTCAAAACAACGTGATTAGCTTCTGATAACGAGAACCTAATTTTGCAAGCCGGATTGAAAGGGTTAGGATAATTTTGAGATAATTCATAACTGAATGAAATTAATTCCACCTCAACAATATCTGAATATTCAACCCTGCCATCATAATCAATTTGCTTTAACCTGTAATAGAGCTTGGTGGAGTTTATACCTGAAATATTGTCTATAAAAGAATATGTCTTAACTTCTGTTGTGGTTCCGTTTCCCTGTATGAAACTAATTACATCCCAATCTTTTTTATTTGTACTACGTTCAATATTAAAGCCGTAATTGTTAATTTCAGTCGCAGTTGTCCAATCTAATTCAATTGAAGAATTAATTAATGAAGCGTTAAATGAAATAAGCTCTACAGGTATTACGCCACCACCATTTAATGTTTTAAGGATTGTTCCATTATATCCGGCTATCATACCACAATTATTTTTAAAATGAACGCTGATTAAATTATTTGATGTTGGGAAAGAAAAACTATTCCACGAATTACCACCATTTGTGGAATAAGCACCGGAACCATTGCCGCCAACTGCCCATCCAATTTCTCGATCATAAAAAGATATAGCTTCAATAATAAACGTTAGTTCCTATCGGAATAAAATTCCAACTATTTCCAGCATTAGTTGTGTTCGCTGCAAATCCATCTTGTCCCATAACTACACCATTATTTTGATCAAATAAAAATACAGCGCCTAACAATACCCTGTTGGAACAGAAATATCTGTCCATAAATTACCTTCTGTTTTGAATACAACTCCGTTTGATCCTGAAACAAATCCATAGTTTTCATCTAAAAAACTTGATTCGGTCAACAAAAAATTATTAATGAAAAATTGTTGAGTCCATGTTTGCCCGCTATTAGTTGTTTTATAAATGTATCCCTAACGAGAAAAAAAATCGGTAACAATATTCCCCCCAATAATATATCCTACGTTTTCATCAGAAATAAATTGACTGTACTGTATTTGTGAGTTCTAAACCTCCGACTTGTGAAATTTCCCAAGAACTTCCTCCATTTGTTGTTTTTGCAATAGTACCTACCTGTCCTCCTGCCCAACCAAAATTTTCATTCAGAAAAAATAACCCGGTGAAAGCAATATTTACCTGTGTTGGACTAGCATCAAGCCAAGTAATACCACCATTAATAGTTTTATAAACTTTCCCTTGCTTACCACCTACATATGTGGTTAAAGAGTCAACGACGTAAACACAATGAAGATCCGTTTGGAAAGAAGTATTTAGTTGTACCCACTGTGCATTGGTTATATTAAAAACAAAATTAAAGGAAATTATCAAAAAATAACGTAAGTGTTTCATATTACCCCTTCCGGGAAATTGTTATTGATATTTTATTTAAAATCTAAGTATTTGAATCTTAAAGTGCAATAACTATTTTATAATTATTGATTGCAGAGAAGCAATGGTTTTCAATTGTAAAAAATAGAGCTCGCAGCTGCTTTCAAGGTTGTCTTTCAAATCCTTTAATTCATAAAATTTCCCATCCAAAAAGTAGAAAACTTTATATTCAAAGTTCTTTATTAAATCAATTATTATTTCCCTGTTACGTTTTGAGCATATTTCAATTTGGAGCGTTGGTTTAAATTTCTGAATGATTTTAGCTAACTCCGGTATAACTTTATCTTCATATCCTTCAATATCGCATTTAATAAAATGAAGCTCCTTAAGATTACCGAAAATTGTTTGTGGACGATGAACTTTAACTTTATATGTATTTCTTAATTTATCTTCAATTGAAGTGAGGATTTTTGTATAGCCGAAATGAACAAGCCCATCAACTTCAGGTGTTCCCATTTCTATTTCTTCATCATCTGTATTTCCTAAAGCAAAAGGAATTATTTCTACCCGGTTTTTAATTTTATATCGTTTAAGATTTTTCCTTAATACATTTCTGAAAAGCTCTACCGGCTCAATAGCAAAAACTTTTCCCGAACTTCCAACGAGTTCAGCTAATGGAACACTATAATACCCCACATTAGCACCAATGTCTATACAAGTATTCCCTTCGGATACAAACTTGTTTAATAAATACATTTCAGGATATTTTTTTCTTGCATTCCCCGAATGGTACATTTTTAAAAATACATTACTGACAAGTGAAAGATATTTTTCATCGCCAAGTGTTTTTAGAAGGGCACTACGTATGATATGATTAATCATTTAAATAAAGTCTTAATTTTTTTCATTCCTTTTTTTACAAAGCCGGGATCAATTGATCTGAAATATTCTTCAAACATTTTTTTTGCTTCATCACTTTCCTTTATTTCTATTTTCTTAACATCAACCGGAGCTTCTGACAATTCAATATCAAAGACTTTTGTTTCTGCAAAATGAGTGCTGCTTCCTGTTGTGCCAATATTCCTTACTAAAGATTTTCCCGGGTAAAGAGTAAACTTATTATTAATAAAAGCTGAAGCATGCCATTTTATTGCCCAGGAGTCAATCTCTCCTTTTATCTGATTCTCTAACATTTTTGTGTAACGATAACTACCGTTAAGGTCAAATTCATTTTGTAGGGTTCTCTTTTTTATTTCTTTCAGTAGCTTTTCAGCGTCATCTTCATAGAGATTCCATCCTCTTTTCCAGGTTGCCCAGCCCCAGCAATCTGCCCCTTTAAGAAAAAATGTTTCAGGCAACTTTTTCTTAACCGGGTAAACATACCCATGAATACTAATCACTTCATCTTCATTTTCATAAAGAGTCAGAGCTTCATTCATATATTTCAGAAAGTAAGGGGAAAGCTCAAGATCATCTTCAAGAATTATTGTCCTATCATATTTTTCAAGTACTTCTGTTACACCTCCTGTGACTGAAACTGCAAGCCCTTTATTTTCTTTACTTTCTTTTATAATAACTTTCTTAAATCCATAAATAGTTTTTATGTAATCCCTGACTTCTTTAACTAAAATTTCATCTGAACTTTTTTTTGACGCATCAGAATAAATATATAATTCGCTTTCACTGGCCAACTCATTTTTTTGCAAAGATTCAATTGTGATGCGAGTATAAGCGAGACGGTTATATACGAAAAGTAAAATAGGGGATCGGTTTAACATTTACTCTTTGGAAAAATCAATTATTAAGGAAACATAGTTTGGTTTACCATTTTTATTTCTTTCATCATTTATAAAAGACCTTGTTATAAAACCATTCTCATCATTCTTATATGTTGTGCAAAATTTCCCATACTCATCCCAATATTCAATTGGGGTAGATACAAACCCATATTTTTTAAAAATACTACTCAAAGTTATATAGTTAAAAAGATGTTTGTGATCATATGCCCCATCTCCTGTACCTCCGGGTTTTACCCTTTCTATATAATCTGCATCTGCATGGAAACCATCCGGGACAGCAATTCTTATGTTAACATTTTTTTCAGAATATTTGTAAAAGTTTTTAACCATCAGTTCTAATTCAATATCTGCCAGGTGTTCAAGAACGTGTTCTGCTAATATTTTTTTAATCTTCTTTTCAGAAAAATATTTTATGAAATCTTTCTCATTAGTAACATCTAAAGTATCTATATCTGTATTAAACCAACCTTTATATTTAGTTTTCCCTGCACCTACTACAATTTTAATCTCTTTGGCCGTTCTTAAATAATATTGCCAGCTAATGTATTTGCCAACCTTAAGTATTGGAACTAATAATTTATATACTTTTCTTTTTAATTCCTTAATCATTAAATCTTTAAAGAATTTTTATCTTTATAAAAGATTGTTGTACATTTGTTAAAAAATGTTCCCGGGCCTATTCCCCAAAAATCAATTCGCCTGAATCCTGATTTTATTAAAAAGTTTATTCCTTCTGTATAATCAGTTCTTTCAGAATCATCAAGAATTAATACCCCTGAAACAGATAATGAATTTACAGAATTATAAATGCATTCATTTCTGTTTTCTCCATCTACAATAATAATATCAAAATCCAGATCGGTCTTAATTGTATCCTGATATTCTATTGTTAAATTTTTGAGATGTAAAGAAACATTTACCGGCATTTTACTTTTTATGATATTGTACCATTCTTTACTATGCTCAACAGCAAAAACACTTTTAACTTTCTTTGCAAAAAAAAGCGTTGAATTGCCTGAACCAAATTCAAAAATTTTCAATTCCTTATTCAACCTAACTTTAATAAAATCAATGAAGGAATATGTCATCCAGGGAATTGGTTGATTGTTTTTATCCACAGGTGAATTTGATTTAAAAGATTGGAACCATCCTTGTTCATATAAATACCCGATATGTCTTTGAGACAATAAAAATTTCAGAATCTTTGGTTCACCAAATAGCTTAAAAATTGTTATTATCCTTTTTTTTATCTGGATAGCCATCTTTGTTTAATCCTAATAAAAAGTGTTACAAAAAATATGGATTTCAGCATCATTACAAGTTGCGAAAATGTTTTCCTGGAAACTCCTATTGAAAAAGTAGCCAGTGCAAATGAAATTAAAGTTGCAACAGCCGAACCAACTATTCCATAGGAAGGAATTAGAATAAAATTAAGAATAATATTTAATATCATTCCTATAAAAGTTCTGTAAAAGGATAACTTTGTCAAATTTTCGGTTATGAGATACTGGCTGCTTGCCACTCCGAGAAATACTGCAACACCAGCCCATATATGTACAGTAAGAACATCTGCAGATGAAAGATACTCTGAACCAAGCACCAATTTGACTACTGTTTCTGAAAAAATTGTTACAAGTATTGCTATCCCGATTGCCATCCAGGCAAGAAGATCATATAGCTTCTGGAGTCGATTCAAATACAAAGTTTCACTTATTTTTTTTGCTTTAACAATGGCAGGGAATAAAGATGTTGTTATCGCCATTGGAATAAAATACCAGGCTTCGGAAATCCTGACAGCAGCCGCATAATATCCTACTTCCTGGTCATTCAACATTTTTTTTATCATAACCTGGTCAATCTTCATATAAACTGCAATTACAACTCCCGATAATATTAAAGGCCAGGAATCCTTAATTAGCTGGATCGCAATGTTTTTGTTGAACTTCCAGTTCAATATTTTAAAACCCTGACCACGGTAAATCATTATAAATCCGGCAGCCCAAAAAATACTTTCCAAAGTTACTACCAAAGCAAAAAGCCAGAGTTCAGCATTAAGTTGAATCAGCAGCAGCTTTAGCACTGCTGTTAATATTGAGGTAGTAAATTGAACGATAACAGGATATTTTGCTAATACTTTAGATTGGAAATAAAAATCAATTACATTGAATGACTGGAAAAGTGTTGATGCAGCAATTACAAAAATTAAAAATACATCGTATGATGATTCGTTTGTTAAGAGTACTGTAATTACGATAAGTATATATGAAGTTAAGGAACCGAAAATTTTCATTACAAAGACTGACCCAAGGTAAGTATCTTTTTTTTCAGGTTCCTTTACAAGTTCACGAATTATAAGACTGTCTAAACCAAGAGTTGAAAGAGTTGCAAAAAGTGCAGCAAAACTTATAGCATAACTAAGCAGACCAAAATCATCCGGGCCAAGAAAACGTATTATATAAATATTAATTAAGAAACTTACAACAAGTCTTATTATTCTTTCGGTGAGAATCCAGGAAGTGTTTTTAAAGTATTTTTTAAATGAGCTTGAACCAAAATCAATCTTGGTTTTTATATTTTCGTTTTCCTGCAATTATTTTTTTAATTTTTTAATTGTCTGCAGACAGCAGGGTCAATTAGATTTTTTCTTTTTTATTTCGATAAATATTGTAGCAAATAAACCCAGCATTACAAGTGAACTAAGAACTAAAGCAATATTCCTGCTTAAGTAAAAGCTTTCTGGTGCAAATCTGAATTCCACAATATGTTTTCCCTTCGGAACAATTATTCCGATGTAACCATGATTAGTAAGATACCTCTCTGTTTCATTACCATCAATTGTTGCTTTCCATCCGGGATGATATGTATTGCTGAAGAAAAGAAAATTATTGCCTGAAGTATTTGCTTCTACTTTTATATAATCTTCTTTGTAATCAATAATATTTCCGGTAACTGTTGAATCAACCGGATCAACTTTAACTTCAACATCATGAACAAATGCTTTTTCTTTAGGATTGAATGCATTTGCCTTAAGGAGGTTAAGAAATTCCAAACTTGTTTTCTTTTCAACTTCATTAACAAAATAAACTCTGGGCAGGTAATCACTAAAAAGATAAGTCATGCTATTTACTGAAGAATCTATTAAGGTAAAATAACTGGCAGGGATATAATTATTTGTAACTATATATTTAACATTCAGCATTCTCCACATAGCTGAATTTGCAGGACCAACCACATCCATTAAATCCTGGAATGCACGCGGCTTTATTCCTGAGTAACCATAAAGATCCTCAACAAGAAAATAAGCATTATAATTTGAATTGTGACCTAACGAACCATAAGAATTATCCTGCTTTAAATTGAACATCCGGAAAGGTTCTTTATCATTTTGATTTTTTATTGCTGTTATGTAAGCAGGTTCGTTAAAAATATTTTTTATCTCAGGATTATCAGCATATTTAGCGCCTCGTGAATCAATTCTCCAAAGATCTATAATAGTTAAAACTATTACTATAGTTATCAGAAAATCCGCACTCACTTTTTTATTTACGTAAAAATATGCAAGCCAAAATGCTACAGTTGAAAAACCAAATGCAATAAGTAAATCACTTGTGAACATACCGGATATATATTCTGCAAGTGCCATAAATTGTTGAGCAAGTTGTTGATTTCCTGATTGAATACTTGCAGCATAATCATTTACTCTTGAAGTAAACCAATCACTTATTGCATTGTTTAATAAAAGAGAGATTACAAAAATTGCTGAAAAAGCAATTGCCAGATTTTTTAATGTATTATTATGCTTAGTATTTTTTTCATTTCGGAGAGAAATTATTTTCATTAAACCAAGTCCGGCAAGAACCGGCATACTTAATTGCACCAGCACAAGCATCATTGAAGGAACTCTGAATTTATCAAAGTTAGGGAAGTAATAGAACATCAGATCAAATAAAACCGGAAAGTTTTTTCCAAAAGAAATAAGCAAGGCAATACCGGAAAGTATAGTTAAGTATCGTACCAACGGTTCTTTCCACCTGGTAAAGATTGCATAAAGAGCAAGAAAAAAAACTAGGGCTCCCATATACATTGCCACATCAACAAGTGGCATTTGCCCGAAGTAAGTATTTACTTCAACCGGCTGATTGTTTGTTAACGGGCCTTTGTATGTTGAATTGCCAAAACCATAAAGTGATGGGACAATAAAAGTTAAAACTTCTTCAGGTGAGAAAGACCAACCTGTATGATAATCGTAGTAAGCTGACTCAGTTTTTTCTGTTTTAGGTTCATTTATTTCCGTAATACTCTCCGCTCCTCGTGTTGAATAAGGAGTATATTCATAAATCTGTGTAAAGTTATCAGACTGAATAAGCACTGCGATAATGGAAGCCAGAATAAATATACCGGCAGATTTGAGCAGGTTATTCCTGAGCTGAATTTCTTTCTTAATTAATGATCTGAAAAAGAAATAGATATAGTAGATTGCAATAGCAAATAAAGTGTAAAAAATTATCTGAACATGGAAACCCTGCAGAAATAATTGTACAGCAACAGTTAGAATAAAGAAATCAATAAGCCTTATTTTTTCCTGCATCCTGAGCAGCATAAGAAAAATTAAAGGATACATACACAACGAAGTAAGCTTGGTAACATGTCCAATGAAGAGAAAGACAATCAACCCTGTACAAAAAGCAGTTGCTGTTGATGTAAACAAGCTGACTAAATTGTTCTTTGTCAGGTGCTTCATAAAGAAAAAGGAAGTAATGCCGAGAATAATTAAGTAGAAGCTCCACATTGTGTAATCGGATGAAAAGAAAGAAGCAAAGAAATTTCTTACCGAGGTAAAAATCGTATAAATAAAATTAAACCATGTCTTCTCTGTGGAAAGTGCATAGGCAGGCATTCCACCAAATATATATGGATTCCAGAGAGAAAAACCATCTCTTTCTTTCTCAATATAGGGTTGTAACGATTCTGTTGATATTATATCTCCGGATTGAAATGTTTTATTACCGAAATAAAGCGGGTTAAGAAAGAGCAGGAATAGAATAATTATTATTCCAATCAGTGCAGGCACCTGGTATTTTGATGGAATGTAATTATCCAAGCTAAATTTTGTAAAAAAATTTTCTTTTATTGATTCAGATGATCTGATATTCTTTTTTACTTTGCTCATTCAGATTTCGTGTTTTTAATTTTTATTTCTTTGCAACGAATGTTATTCCGGTTCCAATTTTATTTTCAGAACTATAATCCAAAAACATCATCACAAATGTAAACGGGAATGTAATAATAAAATATAATGGTAAAACTATGAGAAATATTTTCGAAATATTCAGAAGAAGCATTGGAAATTTAATTCCAAGTCTCCATGCTTTATCTCCCCAAAATCCATAACTGTATTTACGGAAGAAATCTTTAAAGCCAATTGGAGATAGTTTGTTTTCAAGATCATTATGCGAATAACCAATTCTTGCATGTTCTCCAACAAAACTTTCTCCTTCATCTTCGTGAACATCGCTTCCGCCAAAAGTTGATGGAGTATTAATTAAAAGATATCCTTCAGCTTTTAAAGCATTATAAAAATTTTTAAAAACTGTAACGTCATCTTCAATATGTTCCATTACATCAACACAAACGATAAGATCAAACTTTTCTTTATGAGTGATTTTTGTAAGATCTTCAATTCCAAAACTTATTTTGCCAGTATTTTTTGTTTTATAAAATTCCGTAATGTCTTTAATCCAATCTTCTTTAACATCTGCAGCGTAAATATTATTTGGTTGAAGATTCCTGTTCATAAAATATGTGTATTGTCCATAACCGGTACCTGCATCAAAGATATTAATATTCTTTGAACCCCAAATTTTTCTTAATCTTATTAATTCTCTTTTTACATACCATGATCTTAAAAAGAAAAGATCAAGCAGCTTATAAAAAACTATTCTAAGAAATGGAAATTTTCTGATTGCATTAGCAAAAACATCTTTTACAGGATCATAATACATTTTAAAGATGGAAGATGGAAAATGGAAAATGGAAAATGGAAAGTGTCGTTAGTCATTTATTGCAGGTTTGATTTTTCTCTTGAACTGCTCTTGCACTTTCCGCCAGAGGCGGATCAGCCTTCGGCTGAGAACTTGCTTCATCCTTTTTCTTTTATAATATATTCTTTTTCACTTCTTGTATTGTGAACGAACATTTCACCAAGAAGTCCAACTGAAAAGAACTGCACACCAACTATTATCAAAAGAATACCAAGAAATAGCATTGGTCTGTTACTTAAGAAACCACCGGTAACCCAAAGATAAGTGAGATAACCATTAACAACAATACCTGCAAGAAAAGCAAGAGCACCGAGAAAACCGAACAAGTGCATTGGTGTTTTGACATAACGTGTAGTAAAAACAACGGTAATTAGATCAATGAATCCTTTAAAAAACCTTGATACACCAAATTTAGTTTTACCATAACGGCGCGGATGATGTTTAACAACTATCTCAGAAATTTTGTAACCCTGCCAGTGAGCTAAAAGAGGAATATACCTATGCAGTTCACCATAAACCCTGATATTATCAATCACTTCTTTCCTGTAAGCTTTAAGCCCACAGTTGAAATCATGAATATTTATTTTACTGATTATCCTGGTAACAAAATTAAAAAACCTTGATGAGATTTTTTTTATGAAAGGATCCTGCCTGATTTTTTTCCAACCGGATACAAGGTCAAATCCTTCATTTAACTTTTTTAACAAGTTTGGTATTTCCCACGGATCATCCTGAAGATCAGCATCCATTGTAATTATTACATCTCCGGTAGCTTGCAAAAAACCAACCTGGAGTGCGGCTGATTTTCCATAATTTTTTCTTAAACTTAAAAATTTAAATCTTTTATCTGTCCTGCAGATTTCTTTTAAATTTTTTAATGAGTTATCACTGCTACCGTCATCAATAAAAATAACCTCGTAGCTTGTATCAATTAGTTTCAGAGCTTTTCTTATTTCATTTGCTAAAGGATTGATTGATTCCTCTTCATTTAAAAGAGGAATTACAATGGAGACTTTATTAAATCTTACATTTTCTCTTTTTTGCTGGGAATGTTGAGGTGAGTAATATCGTCTGTTCCTGTTATAAAATCTTCTTCTCTGGTTACCCTCATATTGGCCTGAACTTTTTCCTTCCTGTTCACTCTTCTGCGTTTCAGAAGCCGGTTTGTCCTTCTTTTCGTGTTCTTCCTGCTCTTCCAACTACTTTACAAATCCATTTTTAATGATTAGCTGAATCAAAATTAACTCAATTATCCCTGAAAAACAATTTACCCGGTTTAACATAAATTCAATTTTCAACTGATTTCTAAAGATTTCATGCTTTTTAATCTTGACTTTTTTGTACAGATTCCATAGGTTTATTGATACAAAAATAAAAATTATAGAATCAGGTAAACATGAGTACCACAGAGTTAGGCACTATTGAAGAATTAGCAAACAAAGAATACAAGTACGGATTCATTACAGAGATTGAATCTGAAAGCCTTCCAAATGGTTTGAATGAGGATATTATTAGGCAGCTTTCCGCTATAAAAGGTGAACCTGTCTGGATGCTTGAGT
>CAYNUV010000019.1:0-17934 GCA_964400245.1 uncultured Ignavibacteriaceae bacterium | reverse complement strand
TTCATAGTAATTATAGTTCCACAATTAAAAGCTCAAACAGTTTTTGGTAAATATGCCGGGGAGTTTATGGCAATTGGTGTTGGTGGAAGAGCTCTTGGAATGGGAGGCGCTTTTACTGCAGTAGCTAATGATGTTACCTCAGGATATTACAACCCGGCAGGACTAGCAAATCTAAACTATCCACAAATTTCTTTAATGCATGCAGAGCATTTCGGTGATCTTGTAAACTATGATTATGGTTCTGTTGCAATTCCATTTGGAACAGATATGACATTTGGAATTGGAGGAGTAAGACTTGCAGTTGATAATATTTCGGATACAAGAAATGCTGCTTACGATGCTAATGGCGATGGCATTGTTGATATTAGATCTGACAGGCTTGACTACAGTAAAATAACTGAATTCAGCGATCAGGATTGGGTATTTTATCTTTCATTCGCAAAAAGGCAGTCAGAAAATTTTTACTGGGGTGCTAATGTTAAAATAATCAGGCGGGATATTGCTGAATATGGTGCAACAGGAATCGGTTTTGACGTTGGAGCTTTATATACACCAATTGAAAATCTCTACTTCGGTGCAAATATACAAGATGTTACAACAACTCTGGTTGCATGGAGTACCGGCAGAAATGAACTTGTTTCACCGACTGCCAAAATAGGTGCAGCATATATGTTAAGCATACTTGGGGGAACTATAACTCCTGCTCTTGATCTTGATGTGCGATTTGAAAACAGAAGATCATCTGCTTATGGAAATTTAGGACCAATAAGTTTTGATTCACATGTTGGTCTTGAATATACCTTCAAAAAGCTTTTCTCAATCCGGGGTGGATATAATGATGTTAAACAATTTACCGTTGGAGCAGGTATAAAACTTCCCAAGCTTAATATTGATTATTCCTTTGCAAGATTCAGTTTTGCAGAATTGGACAGGCTGCCCGATACCCATCGGATTTCTTTAATACTTACTCTTGAAGAACCAAGATTTTTGAGAGAAGGAATTTAAGTTCAGTTGGCAGTAAGCAATTGGCAGTTAACAAAAAAATATCCTCAATATTAATTCTAAAATACCTTTTTAAATTCAGAGACCGTATAGAAGTTTGCCAACCGTGCACTGAAAACTGCAAACTTAACTCTTTTTCCAAAACTTATAATCCAAACTATACTTACCTGCACCAATAAACAAAAATAAAATCATTATCATCCCCATTTCAATCGGATAAGCAATCTTAGAGAGAGAATCTCCATCATTGATATGTTTTGTTGCTGCAACAAACATTGTAATTAAGATTAAAGCGGCTGCAGGTCTGAAAAAGAAACCGAGTATAAGAAGCAACCCTCCGATTGATTCTGAAAACGCAGCCATAAATCCCCAAAGTGCAGGGAAAAATTCAATACCAAGATTTTGCACAGCTTTACCAGTTGATTCCCATCTGGCAGGTCCACCAATTAATTTTTTCCAGCCATGAACAATTACATAACTTAAACCAATACCTACCCTTGCAACTAATAGGGCACCAGCCTGGTATTTTGATAAAAAACTTAACATTCTGTTTTCCTGGATTTGTGACTATCTTAAAATGTAAATCGAAATTTTCGGTTTATATCTTTATCTTATAATACTAAAATTAAAAGAGTAGTTCAAAAAAGAAAAAGCTATGTTTGAGTTTCATCAAGTTGGAAAACTTTTAATCTTTGCGGGAATATTTATTGTAATTCTTGGTTTGCTTTTCTTCTTCGGTGATAAAATTCCTTTTCTCGGTAAACTGCCGGGAGACATTTATATAAAGAAAAAGACTTTTACTTTTTACTTCCCCATTGTTACTTCAATTCTTCTCAGCTTAATAATCAGCTTAGTAATTTATCTTTTTAAGAAATAAATTAAGAACCTATCAAGGTTTTAATCCTGCCTAGGTATATTTCTTTTGAAACGAGGCCGACATATTTATCAACAACATTTCCTTTCTGATCTATTATAAAACTTGTCGGTATTGCCTGGATATTTCCATAATTCGCAACCACTTCACTCGTTCCCAATACAACAGGATAATTAACACCATATTCTTTCATAAAAGGAAGAATATTTTTTTTCGTTCGTTCATCATCGAGTGAAATTCCTATAATGACAACTTTATCTTTATAAGTTTTTTGTATTGAAACAAGATCAGGAACTCCTCTTCTGCAAGGACCACACCATGTTGCCCAAAAATCAAGAATAACAATTTTTCCTTTGTAATCCGAAAGATTAATTTTTTTACCATCTGTACTGACTAAAGTAAAACCCGGAGCTTTGGTTTCATCCTGTATTAATGCACCAGAATTTTCTTTTTGATTTTGTTCAGGTTCGTTTTTTTTACTGCATCCTAAAACATTTAAAGTTGCCGCTATAAAAAATACTAAGAAGATATGTTTGCTCACTTTAATTATTCCTTTATTACTTTTTAAAAACTTCATCCTTCTATTTTCGATTTTCAACTTTGGGACCATTATAATTTGGAGGATAGGGACCTCTCTCCGGTTCTTTACGCGTATTATTAACAATAAAGAAGACTAATAGAATAATAAGAATTACCGTTGTCCACACTGCATTTTTATATCTCGGATCAATGAGAGTTTTCTTCTCAATTTTAGTTTTTCCTATTTGTCTTTCTTTTTTATTTAAATTCTTTTTTGCCATAATTCTTAAAATCTGCTTGTTTGATGAATGAGATTGTTATTGGTTGCTAAAATAAAAAAAATATATCAGCGATTCTAATAAAGGTCAGGCAAAAAGCTGTAGCTGTTTTTCTAATGATGGAACACGAAAATGTTCTTTTGTAAGATTATGATTCTTTTTATTAAGATTATATTTTTTGCAGCTTATCTTAAAAAGGTTTTTCACAGTATCTGCAATTTCACCCTCGCCTCTGAATCTGACTCCCCATTCCGAAGAATTCAATTTGCCATCTCTTACTGATTTTACAGTGTTAATAACTTTAGATGCTTTTAAAGGATATTCTCTCTTAAGCCATTCGATAAAAAGATCTTTTACTGCGTATGGCAATCGTAACATAATATAGCCAGCATAAGTTGCTCCTCTTGCAGATGCCTCTTTAAGAATATCAGGTATTTCTTTATCGGTTAATCCGGGAATTACGGGCGCAACATTAACTCCAACAGGGATTTTATTTTCGGCAAGTACTTCAATAGTTTTTAATCTCATATCGGGCGATGATGTTCTTGGTTCCATTTTTCTTGCCAGGTCTCTATCAAGAGTAGTTATCGAAAGCATTACATTTACAATTTTAAGCTCAGCCATTTCTTTAAGTATATCAATATCTCTTTGGACAAGAGCATTCTTAGTAATTAACGCTACCGGGTTACCATATTTCAAACATACTTTTAAAGCTTCTCTTGTAATCTGCAGTTTCCTTTCAACAGGTTGGTAGCAATCCGTATTACCAGAAAACATAGTTACATCAGGTTTATAATTTTTCTTTCTGAATTCCAGTTCCAGAAGTTTTGCTGCATTTGGCTTAATCATAATTTTTGTTTCAAAATCAATCCCTGATGAAAAGCCAAGATATTCGTGGCTTGGTCTTGCATAACAATAAATGCATCCATGTTCGCATCCCCTGTAGGGATTAAATGAATAATCAAATCCCAAATCATAGCTATCATTTTTTGCAATAACAGTTTTTGAGTTGTCAATAAAATATTCCGTAGAAAGATTTTTTAATCCTGTTTCTTCAAAATCTGACCAGTCATCAAAAGTATAGTCCTCAACAGCAAGTTTTTCAAACCTGTTTTGCGGATTAAATTGTGCACCTCTTCCTTTAAATTTCTGTTCGTTCATATTAATTTTTGATTTTACAGGTAAGATAAAAAATTAAACTTATCAATAATAATTTAAGATTCTCATCAACAAAAAATTTACGAATGGTTTTTAGTTACTTTAAAGATATGACTATGATAACATTTCAATTCAACAAACAATCCGTTTTCCAAAATATCATTTACAGAGCGCGGATATTCTTCATTCGTCATCAGATCGTAAAGTATTATATTATCACCAAGAGCTTCAACCTTAAATTTCAATCTGCATTGAGAAGTATTTTCTGAGTAATTTATAACTATAATTCTTAAATCATTATTAAGCTTCCAAAGCCAGGCAAAAAAATTAAAATAATTATTATTCCCAGCGCTCGCCGGGATGGGTTCTAGTATTGCCCATGTACCGTTTTTAAAAATTTCTTCGCTGGTTATTTTAAGAAGTGTATAATAATGCTCTCTAACTCTTTCAGAGATTTTCTCCTTAGGTTCTCTCCCAAGCTGAACCGGGAGCTGAATTCTTTTACCTTCAAGCTGCCCATCAAAATATAATTTCATCCCTTTGATTGTGCTTATAATAACTGCAGCAGCAAGAGATTTTTCTTTACCAAATTTTGTAACTGCTCTTTCTTCGTCATGATTTTCAATAAACCTAACCGATTTCATCTGGAAATTATGATCAGCATAAAGATGAGACCTGATACTTCTTGGCTCGCCGGAAGAAAGCCGGTCAGTTAAACGTTTATCATAAGTAAAATCAAAACCAAGCTGTTGAAGATTCCATTCAAGATCCCAGTATGTCTCACCAAGAAAAATAAAGCCGGGATACTTTTTTTTTACCTGTATAATTGCCTCTTTCCAGAATTCATTTTCGGGAAGTTTAAGATTCAGCCGGTTTAAAACTCCAAGCCATGTGTTATGAAAAACATTATTAAGCGGCAACATTGCCATATCGCATCTAACGCCATCACAAAATTTAGCAATATGAAGCAACTGGTCTATCATAAAATTTCTTGCTTTTTTGCTGAAGTAATTAACCTGAATTGTATCAGTCCAGGGTAAAAAGAACGGATCGCGTCCGTGAACAAAAACTTTATCGGAATTTTTTGGTTTAAAAAAAGTTAGCGGATCTCTTTGAAGAAATTCTTCATTAGCTTCGAGAAATACTTCAGGGTTTGTTTTAATAAACCTGCTGTCAGCTCCAAAATGATTTGGAACGAAATCGAGGAATAATTTAATTCCTGTTCTATTTAATTTTTCCCTGAGATGTAAAAGCTCTGTTTCTTCACCAAGCATTGGATTCAAATCATAACAATCAACTGAATAGGGTGATCCGATAACGTCATCTCTGCTCCAGTCTTTCAATGACCTGCTGTATACTGAAACTAAATCCTGTGAGAAGCAGCATTCATCAATAATTTTGCTGCATGTTTTCCAGGCTCCCATCAGCCATAATACGCTAAAACCAAGTTCTGATAATTCTTTAAAAAAATCTCCCGGTATTGAAGAAAGCGTTGCCTTGTCTCCGAAGCGCTTGATAAAAATTCTTGAATTTATTTCATATAGATTCGAATTTAACTTCATTACTTAATAATTGTTAATGAATTATGAATTATAAAAAATCATTTTTGTCCTCTTATAAAGTAACACATTATTTTTTAATAAGGTAAATTTTACTTTTAGTTTTGTTAAAAAGTAATTTGAATAATTTTGTCCAAAAGATTATCACGGATCACTATTTATCATGATTTTCAGTTTACCTTTTACAGAAGTGGTTTTTTTGATATTTTAGCAAATAGATTGGATTTAATATTTCAAGTACTTTATTGAGTTAATAAACTTTTTTATAAGAACTTATGGTATGATAGTTGTTTTTTTTCAGTGACTTCATATCAAAAAATTAAGAAACCATTCTTAAAATTTATTTATTAAGAGGCGTTTAATGTTAAAAACTGAAGTTGCAAAAGATCAATCAGAAGTAATTAAAGCTAAATACCCTGATGTTTATTCGAAAGATGGCCTTGAAGAAGAACTTGAGCGTTATACTCATTCTGCAGTAAGTGACATTAAATTTGCCCTGATTATTAAGCCTGCAATTATTTCTTTAATAGCTCTTATAATATCTTTTTTCCTTGATCTTTCAACTGTACCTATACTTGGTAATATAACCATAAAGATCGCCCAAAATTTTTTCCCCGCATGGCAGGCTGATGCAAGTATGATATCTTCTTTTAGCTTCTGGTGGCTGCCGGTTGTTGTATATTCTCTCTTTGTTTTCCTTTCATTCCTTGCTTACAATAAACTAAGACTTGAAATAATCAGGACACCTGTTTCCGAAACAATTGACCGTGTTGTTTCTTCATATACAAGTATAATAGACGGTATATCTACTGCTCTTCCATTAATTGGAGCTGCAATACTTTTAATAAGCATTCAGTTAGGCAAAGAAATTTTCCTTGGATTTTCAGTTCCCTTTGAAGTTAAAGCATTAATTGTGCTTGCCCTTGGAAAACTCTTTGAACCTGTTCTCGATCAGCTTGGTGTTGAATTTCAGAATGTTGTTAACCATGTGGTAGATATTAAGGAGAGATATTTTTCAAGAATACAAATTGAAAATTCAAAAAATCTTTTAAAGCAATTAGGCGGTGGAACAAGTGCAGCAACAAAAGGCGCTGAACTTTCACTACGTGATCTTGAGAATTATAAAAATGTTCTTGAGCAGACAGTGAGTCTGAGTGAATTAGTACAAAAGAATTTTACAACAATTTATACTGTTCTGGAAAAAATAAATTCAGTACAGGGTATCAGTTCTGAAAAAATCGGACAATTAAAAGAACTGGCAAATTCAATCTCACAGGCTTCCAGTTCACTTGGAGATGAAAAAACAATTATCGGACTAAAGCATCTTGAATCCATTGTTGTAAAAAGATAAGAGAAAAAAATGGTAAAGAAAGAAAGAGACAGCAAATTTGTTATTTACCAGGTGCTCTACATTTTTGTTATTACAGTTCTTGCTTTAAAGGGAGCCGACCTTGACCTCAGCAGAGTTGTATCTGAAGAAGAAACAGTTGATAAAGCTGTAAGAGATTCTCTTGTTGCACAGCTCGATTCTCTTTATGCACAAAACATAAAATTTTCAATTGAAATTGATCCTGATGTTGAAGTTGAGAATGTAGAGCTCAAAGAAAGACTTGCTTCTCTTAATAGGCAAATGGAAACTTTATCTGAAAAAGTAAAAGAGATTCCTCCGGATGATAAATCTGAAGTAATCAGTAAAGAACAAAACTTAATGCAATTACCGATTTCAGTTTCACAAATATTCATCCAGAATACCTGGAATAAAGCAAAGAATACAGGCAGTGTACCTACATATATTTACGATCCTAAAAATATTAATAAACCAATTACTGTTATTCAGCCGGGAGAAGAAAAAACATTTGATCTTACAGACCAAACCGAGGTAGTCGTAAAATTCGGAAGCCAGGAAGAAAAAGTTAAAGTTATCTCTAACAGGCCGCCGAATGTTAAAATTGAAAAAGTAACTACTAAAATGAGTGGTTCTGATATTTACGTCAGAGATTTACAGAGAATAACTGTATTTACTGTTTCAATTATTGATGAAAGACCTGAACAATTGAAAGTTACACACTCTGGCCCCATCACTGTAACGGGACCAGTAAAAGATAGTAAAGGTAACTCTGTTTATAATGTTTCTTTGAACCTTGCTGCAAATGAAACAAGGTTTGACGAATGGCTTGATAAATTTGGGGATTTGAGGGATGCTGAGGGAAGATATAAAGCAAATTTCTTTTTCACTGTTGTGGATGAGAGAACTAAAGACCGTGTGCAGGTGGGTGATTCATTTATTTTTACAGACTTTTCAAAATAATCACCAATAAGTATCAAATAAAAAATGAAACATATTGCCTTTCGTGTATTGCTGATAATTTCGGTTTTACCTCTATTTTATATAGATGCCCAAACAAAAGATGAAGAACAGATATTATTTTACCAGATGGAGCCTTTTGATGATAGCCTTTTCATTAAAATCCAGGAAGAACTTTTTATTGATCCCCCGGATCCAAAAGCCGAAATAATTGCTGACCTGCGCGATCCGAATAACCAGACTCTGTCAATTAAAAGTGCACTTTACCCTTTATTGGCTTTAACTCCCGAGACACGAGCAAGGATTATCACATATCCTTTTAAAATTAATCTCGAAGAAGATATACATTATGGAAGCGTGTTCACTCGCGTCTTTGAAAGAATGAGAGTAAATAAAATTATTGCGCCCCCGACAGCAATTCAAATATCTTCATCAATGGGATATGTTAATCCTTTTCTGCAGTTTTTCGGTGGTGAAAGATTCGGACTTCCGATAAAGAATGATATCGGATTTTCACTAGGATTGGGTACACCATATTCCGGTCCTTTGGAAACTAACTTTATTGAAGCAAACTTTCATATACTTGGTTTATTCGGTGGTGCATTTACGAAAATAGATGAGATCACTGATATCAAGCAGGAAGAAAATCATAATAATTTATATACAACAGGCGGTTTCCAGATTGGTTATACAATTCCTTTTGGAAATTTCTTCCAGGTATGTTATATGGATGTTACAGGTTTTATTAGTGCACAGGATAGTGCTAAATACAAGAAGTATGATACTGATGAATTTAAAGCAAAAGTTTTACATGGTTCTTACTTCAACTGGGAATTCCGTTATCCAATAAGCATTCTTGCCTCAACAAGGGGAAAACTTTATGTTGCAAGATACGTGAATGAAATACATATCGGTTTTACGGGAAGAGAACTTTCTTTTGCAGGCAGCACATTTGACCTGAGAATTGACGTAATCCCTCATAGTGATGTAAGACAACCGCAATTTCTTCTTGATATTCTTGTTCAAAAGATCGCACAAAGCTGGGCTTTCAGTTCTTTTGCTTTAGGTCCATCAGCAATATTTTCAACTCAACGGGATGGGAAATTCGGACTTATTTCAATATTTGCTAACTTAAGATTTAAAGTAGGTACATCACTTTAAAGTAGGATTATTTTTTTAATATTTACCCTTAAGATTATAAATTTCAATGGGCTACTAATGAATTTTCTCAGAATCGCTTTTTTCTGCCTTATACTTTTTACAATAGAGAACACATCTATTGGTTTTGCTCAGACTGATGAGGAAGAGCAAATCCTTTTCTATCAGATGGAGCCTTTGGATGATAGTCTTTTTCTAAAAATTCAATTGGAAATATTTATTGATCCTCCCGATCCAAAAGCCGAAATAATTGTTGATCTCCGGGATCCGAACAACCAGACAGTTTCAATAAAAAGTGCTCTTTACCCTTTCCTTGCATTTACTCCTGAAACAAGAGCAAGGATTATCACTTTCCCTTTTAAAATTAACCTTGAAGAAGATATCCATTATGGAAGTGTATTCAGCAAGGTTTTTGAAAAAATGCGTTTTGGCAAACTTATCGCTCCGCCAACACCAACACAAATTTCTTCTACTTTGCATTATATAAATCCCTTCTTCCAGCTTTTTGGAGGAGAACGGTTTGGTTTTTCTATTAAAAAAGATATTGGAATTTCTCTGGGAGGCGGAACTCCATATTCCGGTCCTCTTGAGACAAATTTTGTTGAAGTAAACTTTCATATACTCGGTTTCTCCGGTGGTTTTTTTAATTCCGTAGATGCAATGACCGAAATCAAAGAGGATAATAATCATAATAATTTATTCGTTACATCCGGAGTTCAGGTTGCCTATGTAATCCCATTTGGAAATTTTTTCCAGGTTGGTTATACAAGAGTTCTTGATGATCCTACTTTTACTCAAATAGAAAGATGGCGAAGAGATGATAATGGTGATTATAAAGTAAAAATTCTCGAAGGCTCCTCTGTTAACTGGGAGTTCCGTTATCCATTAAGTATTCTGGCTTCAACAAGAGGGAAACTTTATATAGCTCGTTTTCTTAATGAATTACATTTTGGTTTTACTGGCAGAGAAATCTCACTTGCAGGCAGCACTTTCGATTTCCGTTTTGATGCAATGATAAACAGCGATGTGAGACAGCCTCAATATGTTTTTGATATTCTTGTGCAAAAAATTGCTGAAGGTTTTGCATTCAGTGTAATTGCCCTGGGACCCTCAGCAATATTCTCTAAAACATCAAGCGGAAGTTTTGGTGTTACTTCCATCTTCTTTAATATGAGGATGAAAGTAGGAACTTCTTTATAAACAAATTCCATACTGCAATCGCCAAATCTCCTATAATCAATTTTTAAGTCTTGAAAATTGAATTTTTGAATTATTTGTTTTTTGTTTTTGGAATTTTACCTCATATCTCATACGTTAAACATTATCATTTACTAAATCTTTTTTCTTTAAAATGAAACGTCCGTTGATTCTCTGGTCATCTGCATTACTTTTAACATTTCTAACTGGTTACATTCAAAGCGGCACAAGCGAATTTTACCCGGTAACCGGAACAATTGGTATTGATGAAAAAAAAGTTTCCTACAGGTTTGAAAAAATTTATAATGGAAATGACAATTATAAGTTTATTATAAGAACGGATAATCCTGATATTAAATGCATTGCTAAATGGAAAAATGAAATAGCGAATGATTGGAATTCAATTGAGATGAAGAAAAATAATGAAGCCTTTATTGCTGAGATTCCCAGGCACGAAGCGGGAGAAAAAATTCTTTACTTTGCAGAGATTTCCAAAGATGAAAAAAAGTTTGTAGTTCCTGATAAGCCTGTTCTTCTTTTGTTCCAGGGTTATGTCCCATCAATGATCGGCTCACTAAGTTTTTTTACTCTGTTTACAGGTTTGCTGCTGAGTTTCAGAACAGGACTTGAATTTTTTAATGAAAACCAGAGAATAAAAAAGCTGACTCTTTTCACAACCAGTTTCTTTTTCTTATATACGATTGCGGTTACTCCATTAAAAAAATCTTATGAACTTAATGCAATAAACAATAAAGTTGTTCCAGTCACGTTTCTATTCGATCTTCAATCAATCCTTCTTTTTCTTCTTTGGATAGCAGCTATGATCATAATTTTCAAAGCGAAGGATTCAAAGAAACCTGCATTAATCTTTTCTATTCTTACAGTTTTGGTTTTTCTATTTGTGAGGATATAAAATTTACTATGTTACAGAAGATGTCATCCTGAGCCTGTCGAAGGATGACATAGTTAGCCAGATAAATTGTTTACGTTTCGACAAGCTCAACGTGACAGAAAAGTAATAATTCTAAAAATTCAATTAAGAATTTTTACCACCTCGCCATGTATTGCCGGTGATGTGGCGACAATACTTGTACCTTTAACCGCATCATTTCCCTGGTAATCTGTAATAATTCCTCCGGCACCTTTTACAACAGGAATCAGAGCCATAGAATCCCAGATATTCATAATTGGGTCAATCATTATATCAATATACCCTGATGCAAGAAGGTAATAACCATAACAATCTCCCCATCCTCTGTAAAGCTTAACTTTTTTTACAAGACTTTCAAACTTTTGTTGATCCTGGTATTTACCAATATTATAATGATCCGTTGTAACCAATACTGCTTCATTAATTTTTTTACAATCTCTCACTCTAACTTTCTGATCATTGAGCTCTGCTGTTTTATTATCACCAATTAAAAAATGTTCGAGTATCGGTTGATTAATCACACCAAGAATTGGCTCTCCATTTTTCATAAGGGCGATTAAAGTACCAAAACTGATTGCCCCGCATACAAAACTTTTTGTCCCGTCAATCGGATCGAGAATCCATTGATACTCGGCATTTCCATTGTGAACACCGAATTCTTCACCCAGAATTCCATGTTGAGGAAATTCTTTCATTATCGTTTCACGCATTGCCTCCTCTGATTTTTTATCTGCAATGGTCACCGGTGAAAGGTCAGATTTTGATTCAACATTTATATTTGTTCTAAAATAACTTTTAATTATTTCCCCGCTCCGGTTTGCAAGAAACCTGCTGAAGGATTTTAATTCACTTAGTTCGGATTGGATCATAAAATAATTTACATTCTTAAAATTTTATTCTTAGATATATTTCTATCAAGGCACCGTTATTTCACGATTATATTTATTGCGGTATTGTACCGGTGATAAACCTGTAATTTTTTTAAAAGTAGTACGAAAAGCTTTAGGGTCTGAATATCCGATTTTATACATTACCTCGTTAACATTTTCCCGTGATGATTCTAGGTTCATTTTTGCCGCTTCAATTTTTACCTGCTGGATATATTCCATTACTGTATTAGCGGTAGCTTTTTTAAACCTGCGTTCAAGGTTTCTCCGGCTCACAGCAACCATTGATGCTAATTGATCAACAGTTATTTTATTCTGGAAATTATTCTCAATAAACTCCTGGGCTTTTTTGATTGGTTCATCTTCATGCTCTTTTTGCCCTTTGAAAATTATAAATGGAGACTGGCTGTCACGCTGAAAATCTATCTGGAATGCTTTGAAACAAAAAATCGCAGCATCTCTCCCGGCAAATTTTTCTACGAGATATAAGATCAGGTTTAAAGAAGAATAAGCGCCGCCGCTTGAATAAATTCCATTTTCATCAGTTATAATTTTATCTTCAACAAGGTTCACATCAGGAAACATTTTTCTAAAATGATTCGCTGCCAGCCAGTGAGTAGCACACTTCCTTCCATTTAATAATCCGGTCGAAGCCAGCAAAAATGCACCGAGGCAGAGACTGGCAACCTCTGCACCTTTTTTATATTGTTTAATTATCCACGGAATAAAATCCCGGTTAAGTTCTATAGCTTTTTTTAGATCGCCGTACATAGCAGGAATAATTATAAGATCTGTTTTTTTAATATTGTTTAGCAGATCAGTTGAAATGGTATACAAACCATCATTTAATTGAGACTCTTTTGAAAGTCCTGCCAATTGTATTTTGAATAAAGGCGGCTTTTCCATACTTGCAAAAAGTTGATTCACTTCTGCAAACACTTGTCGTGGACCTTCAATATTGCCTAAGATTGCTCCCTTCGTAACTATGATTGTTATATGTTTCATATAATAAACCTTAATTTAAAATGTCTTAACTCAGGAAAAGAAATTATATAAAGGTAATGTCGCAATCAACCCTTAGATTGTCGTATTTACACATGCCAAATTTAATTTAATGAATATAAATTTGCATTAACCAAGAAAAAAAATAAATATGTCTGCTAAAAATAAAGAGCTAATAAAAAAGATAAATGATGCATTTTCTGATGACAATTCTGATTTCATTTTAAACCATCTGGATGACGCTGTTAAATGGAAATATTGTTGGTATTCCCAAAATAAGTGGGAAAAAAGATTTCATAAAAGCAATGGAAATGATGGAGATAGAAAGTTTTCCGGATATTGAAATCAAAAATATTATAGCTGAAGGAGATTATGTAGTGGTGGAGAGTATCAGCAATACTCAAACAGGAAAACTTAATAATCCGGCATACTGCGATATTTATCGTCTTAAGGATGGGAAAATACAGGAGTTGACTACTTATGTTGTTGATACTTCATCTAATGAATAAGCAATCAATTAAGTTTATAATTAATATTTTTAATCTGAAGGATTTATCAAATAATTAAAGAAAGGAATTAAGGAGTAATAATGCGGGAATTAAAATTGCAGGTTCAAATGTCTGTTGACGGATTTGTTGCACGTACAAAAGGTGAATTGGATTGGATGATGTGGGATTGGGATGATGAACTGAAAAATTATGTTATTGAATTAACAGATTCTATTGATACTATACTGCTTGGACGAAAAATGACGGAAGGTTTCGTTTCACATTGGTCAAATGTTGTAAAAAGTCCAGACGATCCTTCCTATTCATTTGCTAAAATAATGGTTGACACCCCAAAAGTTGTTTTTAGTAAAACACTTAACAAATCCGAATGGGAAAATACATCTATTGCAAAAGGTGATCTCGTTGATGAAATCAAAAAACTTAAAAATCAAAAAGGCAAAGACATTATTGTTTACGGTGGTGCAAGCTTTGTTTCATCTTTAATTAAAGAAGGATTAATTGATGAATACCATCTTTTTATAAATCCCTCTGCAATAGGAAAAGGAATGACAATATTTAATGATGTAAATTCTAAACTAAATCTTGAACTTGTGAAGAGTAAAGCTTTTGATTGTGGAATTGTGGTTAATCATTATGAGCCAAATGTTAAATAATGAAAAGGAATCACAATTAACATTAATTATAAAGTAATTAACAAAACGAAAGGAAATAAAGTCAATGGCAGCAATTAACCCTTACTTAAATTTTGCCGGTAACACCGAAGAAGCATTTAATTTTTACAAATCAATTTTCGGAGGAGATTTTATTGGAGGGATAATGCGATTTAAAGATACACCTGAAAAGCGATAAGATGCCGGCAGGTGATCGCGATAAGGTTATGCATATTGCGTTATCTATTGGTAAAGGAAATTTTCTCATGGCTACTGATACTCTGGAATCACTGGGGCAAAAATTAATTGTAGGGAACAACTTCTATATTTCTTTAAGTGCTGAAAGTAAAGGGAGAAGCAGATAAACTTTTTGCCGGTCTCTCGAATGGTGGAAAAATAGAAATGTCCATGCAGGATACTTTCTGGGGCTCATACTTTGGAATGTTTAAAGATAAATTCGGAATTCAGTGGATGGTGAGTTTCGATGAAAAGCAGGTTTAAGAAATAATTCAGTTTTCTTTAATTTATTATAAGGAGTTAAACAACATGAAAAAAATAACGCCGTTCCTGTGGTTCGATAACAATGCCGAAGAAGCAGTGAATTTTTACAAATCTATTTTTAAAGACTCAAAGAATAGCGATGTAACACGCTATGATGATGAAGGATCAAAAGCTTCCGGAAGACCAAAGGGAACAGTAATGACAGCCTCGTTCTTTATTGACGGACAGGAATTTGTAGCTCTTAATGGCGGTCCTCATTTCAAATTTACAGAAGCAATATCTTTTGTAATCAATTGCGAAACTCAGGAAGAAGTTGATTACTATTGGTCAAAACTTACTGAGGGTGGAGATGAAAAGGCACAAATGTGCGGCTGGCTTAAAGATAAATTTGGATTGTCCTGGCAAGTCGTTCCTACTATTTTAAGCAAGCTGCTATCAGACAAAGATGCAAAGAAATCTCAGAGAGTTATGCATGCAATGCTTCAAATGAAAAAGATTGATATCGAAGATTTGAAGAAAGCATTTAAGGGATAATAAAAATAATTTAAAATTAAAGGAGTTGGCAATGAGTAAAATGAACCTTGTAATCCACTTTGAAATGCCGGCGGTAGATAAAAAACGTATGGCAGAATTTTATACAAAAGTGTTTGGCTGGCAAGCGCAGTTTCTCGGTCCTGAAATGAATGAGTATGTTGTTGTTACAACAACCGAGTCCGATGAAATTGGTCATCCAAAAATGCCCGGTACAATCAATGGCGGCATTTTTCAAAAAACAGATGATCCAAATTTACAACATCCGTCTATTGTTATCGGTGTTGGTGATATTAATGAATCTATGCAAAAAGTAAAAGATGCGGGCGGAACAATCTCCGGAGAACCAATGGAAATTCCTAGTGTTGGCTTATTTGTTTCCTTTGTAGATACAGAAGGTAATCGTTTTAGCATGCTGCAGCCTTCAATGTAAATCCAATTTACTATAAACATAATAAGGAGAAATAATATGGACAAACTACATTTTTCAATCGTTATCAACGCACCGAAAGAAAAGGTTTGGAACACCATGCTTGATAAAGACACTTACAATGAATGGACTGAAGCATTTGCAAAAGGTTCCCATTATGATGGTGCCTGGAGTAAAGGAAGCAAAATACTTTTTCTTGCCCCTGGTGAGAAAGGTGAAATGGGAATGGTGAGCCGTATAAAAGAAAACCAGTTATATAAATATGTCTCAATAGAACACCTTGGTGTTGTACAAGACGGGAAAGAAGATACTTCAAGCGAAGCAGTGAAAGGTTGGGCAGGAGCTCTTGAAAATTACACTTTCAAAGAAAAAGATGGCACAACTGAAGTGCTGGTGGATACGGATTCAGTAGACGAATACAAGGAGATGTTCCAGGATATGTGGCCGAAAGCACTGCAAAAACTTAAAGAACTAGCGGAAAACTAAAAGTATAAAGGAAAAATATGCTATCAACAAAAAGAAAATTTCAAACTGTAGATGAATATATAAGCACCTTTCCGAAGGATGTTCAGGTTATCTTGGAAAAAATTAGGACGGTAATTAAAAATGCTGCACCGGAGGCGGAAGAAGCAATCAGTTATCAGATTCCGGTATTTAAGTTAAATGGCAATTTAATACACTATGCAGCATGGAAAAATCATATCGCTTTATATCCGGCACCGAGAGGACATGAAACATTTAAAAAAGAGCTTTCTGTTTACAAAGGAGGTAAAGGTACGGTTCAATTTCCTTTGGATAAACCAATTCCATTAGGATTAATTAAAAAAATCACAAAGTTTAGAGTAAAGGAGAATTTGGAACGAGTAAAAAAGAAGAAGAAATAACAGATAGACAGAACTCACCCACGAGAGATTATTATCTAATATGAAGAAATCGGTTCTTGGTACACAACCTATAAAATTAAATTGGAGGAATCTGAAATGAGCAAAGTTTTTTTTAGTGTGGGTATGTCGTTAGATGGTTTTATCGCAGGATTAAATGGCGGTCCTAAAAATCCTTTAGGAGACAATGGAACAGAGATTCACAAATGGATTTATATTCAAAAAAGATTCCGACAATCTCTTAAGTTGGGAGAAGACGGTGAAACCGGTAAAGACAATGATGTTCTCGATCAGATCATCAAGAGGTCAGGCGCAAATATTATGGGTAAAAGAATGTTTGAGGAAGGAGAAGCTAACTGGCCTGAAGAATCTCCTTTTCATACTCCGGTCTATGTATTAACTCATAAATCCCGTGAACCCTGGGAAAGAAAAGGCGGTACAACATTTTATTTTATTGATGATGACATTTATAGTGTTTTGGAGAAAGCAAAGAAGGATGCTGGTAATAAAGATGTAAGAATATCTGGAGGTGCCTATGTAATTCAGCAGTATCTTAATGCAGGATTAGTTGATGAATTCAGTATTCATGTTGCTCCAGTTGTGCTTGGTAAAGGGGTTCGGCTGTTTGATAAAATTGAGAAAGCAAAATTCTCTCTGGAGATTATTGAAGCGATTAACTCAAAGATGGTAACGCATTTATTTTATAAGGTGATTAATCTAAACAAGAATTCCAGCTATTGAAAGAATCACTTCACGCACCAATGGTTTTGATATAAATCCTTTAATGTATTTATTAGCTTTCGCTTTGTCCTTATCGCGTTGATCAACAGAAGAGGAAAGGATATAAATACGGATTTGATTTTTTACTTCTTCGCTGAATTTTTCAAATTGTTCCATAAATTCCCAACTGGTTAGTGTCGGCATATTTATATCGAGAAAAAGTATGGTGGGCTTTAAATTTTTGCTGTATTCATTTTGTATAAAGGCAAGTCCTTCCTCCGGTACGGTAAATATTGTAGTTTCCACAGCACCCAAGGTTCTCTTTAATACTAAATTGCATACTAAATTATTAATGCGATCATCATCAATAATAATATATTTTCGGATACCATTCATTTTTCAAATTCAATTCTAAATTCCGTTCCTTTATTTATCTTGCTCTTAATGCTTATTTTTCCTCCAAGTGTTTCTACTTGTGTTTTTACCATAAATAATCCCATACCTTTTCCTTCTATGTTGGTATGAAATCTTTTATATAAGCCGAAAACCTGATCGCCACTTTTTTTAAGATCTATACCCATTCCATTGTCAGTAAAAATTAATTCAAACTTATCTTTTACCAGATGACTTTTAATTCCAATAATGGCGGGAATTTGCTGCTGACGGTATTTTATGCTGTTGGAAATAATATTATAAAAAATGCTGGACAAGAAGTTATAACTTACCCGAAGACTGGGATACAGATAGCTGCTGATAAAACTATTATAAGAAATAACATTATAACTAAAACAAAAGCGGGACTTGCGATGTATCAACCAGGAATGGTTAGTGATGGAGCAAAC
>CAYNUV010000018.1:0-18044 GCA_964400245.1 uncultured Ignavibacteriaceae bacterium | reverse complement strand
TGTTTTGATGATTATACTTACCAGGTTTATGATAAAACCCTGAATGAAAATAAATCACCTTAAAAATATTATTGCCGCACCTGCAACTGCTATAACGGCACCAAGTATTGCTTTCCAGCCGAGCTCTTCTTTAAAATAAAATTTTGAAATAGGTAACATTATTATTGGCATTGTTGCCATTAATGTTGAAGCTATTCCTACTTTTGCATATTCAATCGCAACAAGACTAAGTGTAATTCCAAGTACAGGACCAAATACTGTTCCTATCAGCATAATTTTTATGGAACTAATATTTTCTTTGTATAAACGATATGGATTTTTATATCTCCGAAAGATTATTGCCAATGGAAGAATGATTAGTGATGCCGAAAATAACCTGATAAAGCTCGCACCAAATCCATTAAGTTCTCCTGCCTGGAAAGCAAACTTCGCAAAAATTAATCCGCTTGCCTGCCCAAGAGCTCCCAGTAATCCATATAATATTCCAATTCTATCAATTGAAATTGAAAGATTATTCTCATCTCTTTGTTTTTTCTCAAGCACAACAATTATGATTCCTGTAATTGTAATAAGCATCCCGATCAAACCAACGAAAGAAATAATTTCATTCAAAAAGAAAAAAGCCATTATCGTGCTGAGCACCGGAACGAGAGCCATCATAATGATACCAAGCCTTGCACCAATAAGCTGAAAAGATTTAAATAGAAATGAATCTCCTAATACCAAACCAAGTATTGAGCTTATTATAAGATTTGCAAACTGGTTAAAACTTAAGTCCAGGTTGATTTTAAAAACAAAAACAATAAGCAACAACATAATACTTGCAAGACTCATCCGGTCAATGTTAACCTGCAAAGCACCTACTTTTCTGCCTACATGAGTAAAAGCATAGGCTGTAACAGCCCAACATAAAGCCGTGATAAGTGCACTTATTTCTCCAATATATTCCAAATTTTTCCTGAGAGATTTTATTTAGAAAGAATTTCTAAAAAAATAAATTTGAATAGGATATGAGATAATGAAAAGTAATTCTGAACTTTATAATAACCTGTAATAAAGATAAGCAAAAAAATTATATATGAAGTTCAGAATGACAATAAAATTTTTAAATCAATTATTATAATTGATTGCAGAGATACCTGGGAAAATTGCACTATCACCAAGTTCTTCTTCAATTCTTAAAAGCTGGTTGTATTTTGCAATCCTGTCTGTTCTTGAAAGCGAACCTGTTTTGATCTGTCCTGCATTGGTTGCAACAGCAATATCTGCAATGGTTGTATCTTCTGTCTCACCGGATCGGTGGCTGATTACATTTGTATAGCAGGCTTTCTTTGCCATTTCGATTGCATCAAGAGTTTCAGTTAAAGTGCCAATCTGGTTTACTTTTATAAGAATTGAATTCGCAATTCCTTTTTCTATTCCTTCGGCAAGTCGTTCAGTGTTTGTTACAAAAAGATCATCACCAACAAGCTGAATTTTGCTTCCTAAAGTATCTGTAAGATGCAGCCATCCCTGCCAGTCATTTTCATCAAGACCATCTTCAATTGAAATTATAGGATATTTTTTTGCCCAGGAAGAGTAAAATTCAACCATCTGTTCAGCAGTTTTTTCTTCCTTAGATGATTTGAAGAACTGATATTTCTTACTTTCCTTCTGGTACATTTCACTTGATGCAACATCGAGAGCAATTGCGATTTCACTTCCGGATTTAAAGCCGGCTTTATTGATCGCTTCAAGAATAACTTCTACAGCTTCATCATTGGATCTCAGGTTTGGTGCAAAGCCGCCTTCATCACCAACTGCTGTATTATATCCTTTCTTACTTAAAACTGATTTTAAAGCATGAAAAGTTTCAGCACCCATTCTTAAAGCCTCTGCAAAATTTGGTGCACCAACAGGCATCACCATAAATTCCTGGAAGTCAACATTGTTATCTGCATGCTTTCCGCCATTCAGAATATTCATCATTGGAACAGGTAAAGTTTTTGCATTAACTCCGCCAATGTAACGATATAATGGCAATCCCAATGTTTGGGCAACAGCTTTTGCACAAGCCATCGAAACTCCAAGTGTGGCGTTAGCACCAAGATTTCCTTTATTCTTTGTACCGTCAAGTTCAATCAAAAGTGCATCAATTCCAGGCTGGTCAGCGGCATCAAGTTCAATAAGCTCATCGCAGATTTTTTCATTAACATTTTCAACGGCTTTAAGAACACCTTTACCAAGATATCTTGATTTATCTCCGTCTCTTAATTCAACAGCTTCGTGCTCACCGGTTGAAGCTCCGCTTGGTACAGCCGCTCTGCCTGTTATTCCGCTTTCAAGTTCAACTTCAACTTCAAGTGTCGGGTTACCCCTTGAATCTAAAATTTCCCTTGCAAATACATCTGTTATGATTGTCATAAGTCGCTCCTGTTTTTTCAGTTAGAAAGTATTTTCAAATCTGTAATGATAAATTAGTGAAAATCAGAATTCTAAATAAGGATTGAGAAATACTTTTTAAAATATTTTAAAGTGGGTTTGAAACTAATCCAAAAACAAATTCATAATGAATCAGCAATTTTTTTTAATCCTGTATTTACATCATTACCAAAATCAAACCTTAATACTTTTCTTCCTTTATCAATTAAGGCTTGCCTGTCGCCTAAAGCCTGAGCATTTTTTAATATTCCAAATGTGATTGATGATTTTTCATTTCCTGCGTTATCTGGAATTGGCAAATCATTTTTTGAAGTTGAAGTGAATTGAATAAACAAACCCTTTCCTGCATCTCCTTTATGCAGCTGTCCTGTTGAATGAAGAAATCTTGGACCATATCCAACAGTTACGGCAGCTTTATATCTCTTCTGAATTTTTGTTCTTAATTCCTGCAATAGATTTGAAGATATTTTACCTGGCTTGATATATGCCTGAAGTGCAACATAACTTCCCTCTGTTACTGAATCATCAAGAAATGTTTTTACGGCTTCTGAAATCAAATTCACTTTTACATCACCATAAAGTTTAATGTCTCCTTCTTTAAGAATTGCAGTTTGTTCCGGCAACTTACCTTTCTCCTGGTATTCTTTTACCATTTGTCTTGTAAGAATTTTTGCAGATTCAACATCCGGTTGATCAAATGGCTGAATACCTAATCTCCATCCAGCAACAGCACTTGCCATCTCCCAGATAAAGTATTGTTCACTCAAATCGTATAAATCATCCAATATTAATTCAACTACTGGATGACCAGCATTCAATAATTTATTTACTGCTTCTTTATCTTTTTCTTCATCCTTAAGATGAATGTAAACAAAGAGCCTGTCATCAGAATAATAATTCACAGCTTCTAAAAATTCACCTTCGACAGGTAAAATGCCTTTAACATTTTTCCCCGTGCTTTCAGCGACAAGCTGCTCAATCCACGCTCCTAAATACGATATTTGAGAAGACATAATAAAAGTTAATTTATCTTTCTCTTGTTTTGCGAGTTCTCCAATCGCGGTTCCTAATTTCCCTGCTAAAGAATCACTTACCCTTGAACTTTCTGCAATTGTTAATGCTTTCTTTAAAAGTTTTTCTATATCTATTCCTAACAAAGCTGCTGGTACTATACCGAAAAGTGATAGGGCAGAATATCTTCCACCAATATCAGGATCATTTAAAAATATTTTTTTGAAGTGTAATTCCTTCGCAACTTTCTCTAATCCGCTTCCGGAATCAGTAATTGCGACAAATCTTTTCCCTGTTTCTTCATTACCATATTTTTTTAAAGTAAGATTGTAGAAATATTTCATGAAAGAAAATGTTTCTACAGTTCCACCGGATTTTGTAGAAACAATAAATAAAGTTTTTTCATTCGAAAAATTCTTTTCACATTCAAATACCATATTGGGATCAGTGCTATCCAATATATATAATTCCGGGTAACCATTTTTTGAGCCAAACATTAAACTAAAAACTTCCGGAGCCAAACTGGATCCCCCCATTCCCATCAACAGGATTTTAGTAAAACCATCTCGCCTTACTTCATTAACAAATTTATTTATTTCATTTAAAGATTTAAGTGTATTCTCAGGACTAAAAAGCCAGCCGAGTCTATTTGTAATTTCCGTTGGTTCATTGCTCCAAACTGTAAAATCTTTCTGCCAGATTCTTTCTATAATTTTTTGTTTTTTCAATTCTTCAAAAGCTTTATTAAAAGAATCAGAATACTTCCCCAGACTTATTTTTATTTTTGATTCGTTCATTTAAATCTCCGTGATATCATTTCTTTTTTAATTATTGATTTCAGAAGCAGCTTCCATATCTAAAAACCAGGTCAATTCACCATCAAAAGGTTTTATGTGTGAACCGGGGAATTTTAAATAATCATCATTCTTATTCAGAATTTTATTCACTACAGATGATTTATTCTTCCCTATTACTAAAAAATAAATTTTTTGGGAATTATTAATAATCTTCCCTGTAATTGTAATTCTTTTTTGTTTGCTTACAGGATGATAAGCAACATCACAAATTTTATCAGACTTAAGCAAGTCCATCTGATCAGGAAAAATTGATGCGGTATGCCCGTCATCTCCCAAACCGAGAATCATAATATCAAACTTAGGCAGGTTATTAACATGAGGTAAACCACTTTTGATGACATGTGAATATCTTTTTGCTTCTTCTTCAGGGTTATTTTCACCCATTATTCTTTTAATATTTTCAGAAGGAATATTTATATGATCGAGAAGATATTTTTTTGTCATTCCATAATTGCTGTCAGGATCTTCAGGCGGGACACATCTTTCATCTCCCCAAAATAAATTTATTTTTTTCCAGTTTAATTTTTCTTTATAAAATGCAGCCAGATGCCGGAATACAGCTTTAGGTGTATTACCGCCTGACAGTGCAATATTTATTTTACCTGTAAAATTTTGTTCAGAATTAATTTCATTAAATAATTCCAGGCAAAATTCCTCGGATAAATTTTCTATTGATTTAAATACTTTAACAGATGAAGTCATTCAGGTTTTAAATCATTATTCTATAGCTCACAATACAAACCATCATTTGCAAGATTTTTACATGGATATCGCCAGGTAATATCTTTTTCTTCAATAAGATCATCAGCATGTTCGGGTCCCCATGTTCCTGAAGGATAACCAAAGATTGGAATATCGGGATTATTTTTCCAGGCAGATAAAATCGGGTTAACGAATTTCCAGGCAGCTTCCACCGCATCACCTCTTTGATAAAGAGTTGAATCTCCCATCATACAATCATATAAAAGTCTTTCATAAGCGCTCGGTACATAGGTATTAATAAGATCAGAATAATGAAAATCCATATTAACATTTTGCACATTAAAACCAGAGCCGGGAACTTTCATTCCGATTTTGAAAAGTATTCCTTCATCCGGCTGAATTCGTATCACAAGCTGGTTACATCCTTCCTGCAAATTTTTTCTGCTGAAAAGATAATGTGGGGTTGGTTTAAAATGAATAACTACTTCAGTAACTCTTGTTGGCAATCGTTTTCCCGTTCTTATATAAAAAGGAACTCCGCCCCAGCGCCAGTTATCTATAAAAAGTTTAACAGCAACATAAGTTTCATTTCTTGAATCGGGTTTTACTCCTTTCTCTTCGCGGTATCCTAATACCTCTTCACCTTTTATTTTTGAAGCTAAATACTGACCACGAATTACATTTTTATTAACATCTTCTTCCTTCAATGGTCTCAGAGATTGAAATACTTTTACTATTTCATTCCGTATAGAATCGGAATCAAAAGAAGAAGGAGGCTCCATTGCAATCAATCCCGTTATCTGCATGAGATGATTCTGAAGCATATCTCTCAATGCCCCGGAAGTATCATAATACCCACCCCTGTTTTCCACACCAATATTTTCAACACCCGTAACTTCAATATGATGGACAAAATTTCTGTTCCATAAAGGTTCAAAAATTCCGTTTGCAAATCTTGTTACAAAAACGTTTTGTACAGTTTCTTTCCCAAGGTAGTGATCTATTCTGTAAACCTGTTCCTCATTAAAAACACTTAATATCTTTTTGTTTAATTCCTTTGCAGTATCAATATCATATCCAAAAGGTTTTTCAATTACTACTTTTTTCCAACCGTTTTCAGAATTTTTACTCATTCCTGCTTTTCCAAGAGCTAATGGAATAACAGAATACAAATTTGGAGGAGTTGAAAGATAGTAAATACAATTTTTTTTGATTTTAAATTTTTCATGCAGCAAATCTATTTCAGTTTTAAGCTGTAAATATTCTGTTGGATTTTCCGTATTAATTGATTTATAAAACACAATCTTTAAAAAATCCTGAAGTTTATCTTTTTCTCCGTTTTTGAAATTCGCAAAAGATTTAATCCCTTTCTCAAGCTTTTCCCTGAAAGCTTCATTTGATAATACAGTTCTGCTTACACCAAGAATAATGAATCGTTCAGGAAGTAAATTCTGAATAAATAAATCATACAGAGAAGGAATAAGTTTTCGGCAAGTCAGGTCTCCAGATGCACCAAAAATAACTAATATCTGATCTTCGGGTCTATTCATTTAATTTCCTATAAGAATTTTAAGAGAATGAAAATAATAAAAATACTTTGAGTATTAGTTTTCTACACAAATATTTCTTGACAAAATTTCTGACTTCTATGTAAAACATTCATTGCAAAAGAACTTTTTACTAAACTTTATTCCTTTGAAAATGTACCATTTATCACAAAAATACAATTTTATTGTCAATATCTTTTCTACGCATTCATCAAATATTTTTATGGCCCCGTTTTTGTTTCATCAAAGAGTTTAAATTTTTTATGTATTTTAAAATCAGAGTAAATATGCTTAAAATTAATACAAAAATTATTTTTTTATCTATAATTTTTAGTACTCAATTATACTCCCAAATAGCAAAGGATAGCTGGAGTGTTGGTTTGGGAATTAGTTATCCAAGGATAATGAGCTTATCCAGTATGTCAACCGGTGCCTGGTCCGGGATAGGTAATTATGGTGGTTATGTAACTCTTCAAAGAAACTTTTCAGAACATGTTGCTTTAAGAGTAGTTGGCAGGTATAATTATATGAAGACAGAAACCAGCAATAATATTCAAACTAATAATCTTGTAGCAACTGATTTTGACATGCTTTACTATTTTGTTCCGTGTGAAGATCTCACACCATTTTTAACTACTGGGTTTGGAGGGATCTTTTTTACTCTAAATAATTCTCCCCAACCTCAACTTGATGTGACTTATACTGAATACCAGTTTAATTTGGGATTCGGTGCTGAATGGAGGTTTTCAGAAGACTGGAGTTTAAGAGCAGAAGGAATTTATCATACAACTTCAACTAATAAAATTGATGGATTTGATGATCCTGGAGAGGATAAAGGTTTATTCGGCGGAAATTCTGATACTTATGTAACACTTAATGCAGGTTTGCAGTTTTATTTTTCTAAAGGTGAACCCTCAACGATGTGCAATCTTTATGAAGGCGTAACAGTAGGTGCACCTTATGACTTTCCTACACTTGATGAAATAGAAGAACTGCTTAAGAAATGTCCATGTGACTCAGTTGTAGTTGTGAAAGAAATAATTGTTGAAAAACCTGTTGAAATTGGAACACAATGGGTTTTAGTTGGAGTTAATTTTGAATTCGATAGTGCCCAGTTAACAGAAGGATCATTTCCGATATTATATGGTGCCGTGCAATATCTCAATCAACACGCTGATATAAAAGTTGAAATACAGGGGCATTGCGATTATATGGGTTCTGAAAATTATAATCAGAAACTATCAGAAAGAAGAGCGACTACCGTTAGAGATTATCTTATATCAAAAGGGATAAATTCTTCACGTTTAACAATAAAAGGTTATGGTGAATCCATACCTATTGCTGATAACAACACACCAGAAGGTAGAGCATTAAACCGGAGAATTGAATTTAAAGTAATTGAATAAATAATTTTTTCATTGAAAAAATTAAATGGGTCTTTAACACAGACCTATTTTTATTTTAAACCCAAAATTTTTTCATCTATCTTGCAAAGTTCATTTGAAGATGCGATGTTTACTTCGTATTCATTCAAAATATTTTTTACGGTATGATAGAAAAACAAATCGCCGCAGAAAAAGCTGCTGAGTTCATTTCCAATAATATGATTATAGGTTTGGGAACCGGAACAACAACTTTTTACTTTATTAAGAAGGTTGGAGAATTAGTTAAAAAAGGATTGAAATTAACTGCAGTTTCCACATCTAATTCCACCACAAGTCTTGCGCTGTCTTTAAATATTCCTCTAATACCAATTGATGAAGTTAACAGTATAGATCTGACAGTTGATGGAGCTGATGAAGTTGATGATCATTTTAACGGAATAAAAGGCGGAGGCGGGGCTTTGCTTTTTGAAAAGATAGTTCATTCAATTTCAAAAAAAATTATATGGGTTGTTGATTCATCAAAAATAGTTAAGACACTTGGAGGTTTTCCCTTACCGCTTGAAATAGCAACGTTTGGTTATTTACAAACTCAAAAAAAACTTGAAGCTGCAGGATTTAAGCCTTCTCTCAGATTAAAAAACGGAGAGGTATTTAAATCAGACGGAAATAACTTTATTGTTGATCTTCATCTTGAAAAGATTGATAAACCTGCGGAAATGGAAAAGAGAATTAAATTACTTACAGGTGTAATTGAAAGCGGATTGTTCATTAACGCCCCTGATAAAGTAGTAGTTGGTTTTAAGAATGAAGCAAGAGTCCTTGAAAATAATTCAAGGACACTTTAATTGAATTGCTTAATTTTTATTAAGTGAACGGGAAACTTTTCTGAAGTTTTTTCTTGCAAGAAATACAAGAACTGCCATATACGTAATAACACCAATTTCAATAAAACTCATCAAATCCTCCTTAAAAACAATTTATGATCTGTTCGACTTTCTACAGTTGTAAGATTTATCATCCATTTTCAGGTAGATTTAGCAAGTATGGTGCCACCAGAGTGATTTCATTAGAATTTGAATTAAAAGTGGATTTCAGATTTGCCGGTAATGATTACAGATTCAGGAAGATTTTTTCTTAATTCCCTATTCACTTCTTATAAAACTATATTCCTCTGTTATGATTTCCCCATTTATTTCTCCTTCAATCCGGGCATTGAGTATATTTTTTGAAGTGAAATGATATATAACTCTTTGCGGGAAATCATGCTCTTTATTTTCAAATATGAAATTATTATTCTCATCTGATATTAGTGTGAACAAAGTTGGTTTGTTTCCTCCAGGTTGTGCAACATAAACGATGTAATCATACAGTTTAAGTATATGTAATCTTTCAAGTATCTTTTTCTCTCCATTTTCAATTGTGTAACTTAATCCTTCAAAGGTTGTTTCATTTACTTCTTTCCATTCCTCAAACAATATAATATTGTCCGCATCAAGTTTCCATTTTCCTTCTATTATTTTGATTTCTTCCAGTTTGTACTGGGCAAAAACCTGAAGTGAGCTTAAAATCAATGCGATGATGAATAATTTCATAATACCTTTCTTAAACAAAACTTGGAATTGTAATAATAAATAATTTTAGATTGTAAAATAAAAAATTAGGGATAAGGTATGCTATCCCTACTTATAAAGAAAGAAGATAAGATTATTTAATCATCAACATCTTTTTGGTTGAAGTGAATGCATGGCCATCCTTACCAACTGCATCTATTCTATAAAAATAGGTCCCGGTTGACAATTCATCAGCATTGAAGTCAATTTCATATTTACCTGCATATTGTTCTTTTTCAAGTAATAAAGCTACCTGTTGCCCAAGCATATTATATACGCTAATTAAAACCTTCGAATCCACAGCTATGGAATAAACTATTTTTGTAGATGGATTAAAAGGATTTGGATAGTTTTGGGCAAGTGAAAATTCCTTAGGTAAATTAAAATCAATCTCTACTATTCCTGAATAATTAATATCTCCATTAAAGTCTATTTGCTTTAACCTGTATGAAATAGTTCCATCAACGCGGGGATTATCGGTAAAAGTATATGAGTGTATTCCTGTACTTGTACCATGACCAGCAAGAAAAGAAATCTTTTCAAAATTATTTTGATTGATTCTTCTCTCTAATTCAAATCCTGAGTTATTAAGCTCGGTTGATGTTTCCCATTTCAATTGAACAGCTCCATCAGAAACTTCAGCAGTAAATGAAGTAAGCTCTACAGGGATAGGATTATCTACTTCAAAGAAGAAAAGGATTTCTTGTAACAAGTTTGACCTGGTTGAAGGAAAACTTGCATCGTTTAATTTTCCTAATGCATAAGAAAAGCAAAAAGTTCTTGCATCTCCTTGTACAGATTGTATGGCAACATTTCCAACGGTTGATTGATTAAAGGCAACATCGCCATTTGCATTCGCAGTATATATATCAATCCATACTGTTTGAGGCTGACTTGAACTAGTAAAAACAATTCCGGATGTCAGTGTTCCCGTTTGACCCTGTAAATTAGTTACAGGATGATTGACTGAAGTTCCATCTGCGGCAGAAGATAAACCAAACAATCCAAGTAAAGTTGGATTATCATCCTGATCATAACCAAAGGAATCTCCTCCTTCAAGATAAACTTTTCCACCAGATTGAATGTATTCAATAATTGCAGTAGCATTTTCATCAGTTAATGGTGTATAAGTTGCTCCATTTGTACCATAATTTCCAAATGAAAGAAAAACTGCATCATATCCAACCATAGATGTTGGAAGATTTTCGGATGTAGAATATGTTACCGTGTATCCGGAATCCTCAAGAAAAGTTTTTATGAAAGTTCCGCTGTAATTGGGTCCATTATCTACACCTTCCCAAACCAATAACCCTCCATTGACAGAAATATAAGATGTTTTTGTTTCTGTATATGTATCAGTTCCATCAGATGCTGTGAGACTTACGGTATAAACACCCTCATCGTTATAAACCCATCCTGGGTTTTGCACAAACGAATCGATATTGCCGTCACCATCAAGATCCCATTCCCAGGAAATTACAGGCCCATTGATCGAAGTAGAAAGATCTGTGAAGTTTACAGTTAAAGGAACTTGTCCACCTGTTACATCTGCATTAAAATCAACTGTGAGAGCTGCTTCTATATACCCGCGTGCAACAAATACATTAAAAATATCAGTAAGATGAGTACCACCATAGTTAAGTTGATCTGATTGTATAAAAGCATTTGCAGCATCCTGTTGACTAGAACTGCTGTTAGTCATTGCAAGAGCTTCAAGGAAATTTCTGTCTGTAGGTTCTCTTCCAATAAGATCATAGACAGACATAAGAGAAGATGCCCACATCTGGCCATCTGTATGAATCTGACCAACAAGTCCATCGGGGTAGTGGGCTGTGTAATTTGTAATTCTTCCGGGCCAAAATGGATTGTGCCCATCCCATATAAAAACCCAGTTGTAAGCAGGATCAGAAGGAATCCAATAACCTGTACTTCTAATATATGAAGCAGCCCAATAATCACCGCTGCCTTCACTAAGCCCGTCAACCTGCGATAAATTCCCACCTGTTAACCAATCATGAATCCCATGTCCAAGTTCATGAATTATTACAGAAATATCTTCAGCATCATCAACTCCACCATCACCAAAAGAAACAGATCCGGTCCCAGGCAGGTAATGAGAATTATCATCGCCGCCAAGTCCGTGAGGATCAAACTTAACTCCTCCGACATATTGAAAAGGAGTAAGCGGAATACCGAGAGTAAGATTTATATAACGCATTGATTGGTCAATGAGAAAGAATGTATTTACAGCTTCAAAATTGTCGCTGTTTCTTGTAAAATAAAAATTGCTGTTGGCGTTTGTATGTAACCCTGTAAAAGGTGATTTAAAATCAGTTATTTGTGCATAAGGACTTACTAAAGAATATACGGATCCATTAAAGGTTATATCCAGTAAATCTCTTACTACAAGATGAGCAGTTAAAGAATCTGAATCAGCATCATTGCTATCAACAAATCCTGTACTGCCATACGTTGTTGTTGCATGAGTAATCGGATCAGGATCAAAAACCCAACCGCTGCCTTTCCAATTCCCTGTTAGCTAATCTTTTTTGTGCATAAAGATTCCCCGATAGGTAGATTATCCCAAACAGAATAAAAACAGGAAAAAAGATTTTTCTCATAGTGAGTGTGCCCTCTATAGTTAGTGAAAAAAGAGTGTAATAAAAATAAATATTGTCGGGAATATTACATAATGAAGTAAAAAATCAAAGAAAAATGACAGAACCTCTCTAAACTTTATTCCTTATCTTCACCATTAAATAATCCTTCAGAATTAAAATATCCTAAAACAAAAACCAGGGGTGCATTCCAGTTAATTGCATTTTCATTTGAAGCATAACTACCTACATCATCTAAATAACATAATGCAGGAGGTGTAGAATTATTATAGTTTGCTTGTAACAGGCGATCCTGAAGATCTTGATTAGGACCTCCGGCAATTAAACCAGGAACAGGATCAATAATTTCATCCGAAGCAGATGGACGATGATGTGGAAACATAACAGGGTTTGAACCTAATCCTGTAACGAAACATTTATTGTGTGCATTCGAACCAAGTATATAATACAGTTGCATTATAGCGGTATTATAAAAATCATTCCGGTTTGATTGTTCATATCCTAATATTAATAGAATAGCATTATTCAACACATCTGAATTACAACCCCAGTGATACTCACCCGGGTTTAATGTAATTCCAAATCCATTAACATTCGATCTCTTAACTAATGAATCACAATAAGAAACAAGATTATTCTTTATGCTGCTTTTGATATCATCTGGCGCTGCAGATTGTTTACTCCAGAGATAAGTAACGTACGCAAGGTTCTGAACATTTCCCCAGTTCATAATGGATTTAATAATTCCCAGATTATTATAATGGTTTATAAAATAATTGTGATACAAAGAATCGCCTGTAGTTTCAAATAATTCCGCAGAAGCCCACAATCTTTCATCTTTATCATTAGGATTTCCATATTCGCCGGTTCTTGTTCCGGGAGGATTTTTAAAACCCCCACCAGGAATTATCCCCGGATGAGTTATCAAAAATTTCCATGCTGAAATTGCTGCATTCAAACATTGATTTGCAAAAGTACTATCATAGCTAATAAATAATCTTGATGCTCTTGCCATTACTGCCGCAAAATTACCTGTTGCTGTACTTGAAATCTCATAGATATATCTTGTTCCATCATCGTTCTGCGGCATTATAAACCCTTCAAAAGTTTCTCTTGTTAATTTAAAGTAAACACCACCATCAGGCTTCTGCATTTTTAATAACCACTCCAATTCAAATCTTATTTCATCTAAAATATCGGGAATGTTATTTCCACTTTCAGGTATGTTCAAATTATCAGAGTCGAATCCGTCAGAGAAATATTCATAAGCCATCAGCAATGTTCCAACTGTTATGCCGGCATTAACAACATACTTTCCATAATCACCGGCATCATGCCAGCCACCTTTATTTTCTAAATATCCTGATTCGCCTGTGTTTGAATGCAATGTTCCATCGTTAAGATGACAAGCTGGATGATGATAAACTCCGGCAAAATCAGGAGGTAATTCAACACCACATCTCTGGTAATAAAAAGATTTTAAAGATTTGTTTGCTGCATCCTGAAAAACATCGGATGAAATTTTAAAAATGAATGATGAATCTCCATTATTAAGCTGTACAAAATAATTTCCCGGCTTTTCTAATTCTGAAAAATCACCTTTGTAAAGAGTAAGACCTGTTCCGGGATCGTTTGTAACAGAGAGTTCTACTTTACCTGTATAATAAATCGTCCCTGTTGATTCTTCAATAATATAAAAACTATCAACTTGTTCAGCTGTGTAAAAGTATTTAGGAAGATTTGGTAAATATCCAACCTGGTTTACAAATATTTCTGTAGAAAAGATTTGAATTGAGAACATAATTACAATAAATGGTTTGAAGATATTCATTTGAGCACTCAACTTTATTTCTGAGAAAGGATATTCTTAAGAAAATTTGTACCCACGAGAGGATTCGAACCTCCGACCTGCGGTTTAGGAAACCGTCGCTCTATCCTGCTGAGCTACGTGGGCTTATTAAATTAACAATGTACAATTTACAATGAATAATTTGTCTGCTAAGTTAGATATAAGAGTGATTTTATTCCAGCCAATGAGGTTTGGGGTTTTCCAAAACCTTCAAGGTTAAACTGCTTTTACACAGCTCTAACCTCGAAGGTTTTCCTCCCTATAAATTCTTATATATAAATTCAGTTATTAATTCTATATAGTGCCTGCCAAAACCTCCATGCATTGTTTCAGGGTAAAGCATTACATCAAACTGTTTGTTTGCTTTTTGCAGAGCTTTCATAAAAGCAATCGAATTCTGCAAATGAACATTGTCATCGGCAGTTCCATGAATAAGAAGCAATTTGCCTTTTAAATTTTTTACATAATCTAATGGGGAACTTACTTTGTAACCTTCGGGATTCAGGTCAGGAGACTGCATATATCTTTCGGTATAAATCGTATCATAAAATTTCCAGTGAATAACAGGGGCTCCCACAATAGCTGCTTTGAAATAATCAGCTCCTTTTAGAATTGCTAATGCTGCAACGTAACCGCCATAGCTGGTTCCTTCAATACCAATCCTGTCAGGATCAACATAACCCGTTGATGCAAGGTATTTAGCTGTTTCAATCATATCCGTTGTTTCCCAGTAACCGAGATTTTTGTAAACAATATTTTCAAATGATTTACCTCTTCCTCCCGTTCCCCTGTTATCAAGCCAGAAAATTATATAACCATTTTGTGCATACATCCTGTAGAGTAAATTTACACTCCAGAAATCCTGCACAGTCTGTGAACCAGGTCCGCTGTAGCTATCAATTAGAACAGGATATTTTTTTGATGGATCAAAATCTGCAGGTTTAATCATACCTGCATTTAATTCCACTCCATCCGATGTGGTAAATGTGAAGAACTCAACCGGAGAAAAATCATATTCATTGAATACAGTCATATCAGGTTCGATCAGCTTATGTATTCCCTCTCCATCTATATTATATAAAATTGTGGAAGGCATTGTGTTTATGTTTGAATACTTATCAATAAAGTATTTATTGTTAGGTGATATATCAATTGAATGAGTGCCTTTTTGATCTGTAATTCTTTTTTTGTCTGAACCATCAAGTTTGATAGAATATAAATCTTTATTCAAAGGAGATCTCTCCAAAGAAGTGTAATATACAATTTCTTTTTCTTCATCAACTGAAATGAGCTTATCTATTTCCCAATTACCTTTTGTAACCTGGTTGATAAGTTTTCCATCAAGATTATATAAATAGAGATGATGAAAACCGTTTCTCTCCGATGACCAGATAAAATGTTTTCCATCTTCAAAAAATTTAAGATTATCGTAAACATCAACCCAGCAACTGTCGGTTTCTGTTAAAATAATTTTGGCTTCACCATTATGTGTATCTGTAATTAGCAACTCAAGTTTATTTTGCAAGCGATTCAATCTCTGAACTGAAAGTTTTGCCTGATTATTTGTAAACTTAATTCTTGGGATATAAATATCTGTTTCTTCGCCAAGGTCGATCCAAACAGTTTTGGCTGAAGAAATATCCACAACACCAATCTCTATCAGCGAATTGTTATCTCCAGCTTTTGGATAATATTGTTTGGTTCCCGGAAAATAGAGAGAATCATATTTAGTAATATAAACTACCGGAACCTGCGATTGATCGAGACGCCAGTAAGCAATTGATTTGCTGTCCGGAGACCATTCCCATCCCTGAATTATGCTGAACTCTTCTTCATATACCCAATCAAAAACTCCGTTAAGAATTGTTTCGCTTCCATCGAAGGTTAATTGCTTTTCTTCACCAGAATTAATATCAATTACAAAAAGATTGTTTGCTCTCACAAATCCTAACTTTTTTCCATCAGGAGAAAAATGTGCATTCACCTGTTCATCATCAGAATCAATCACCAGGTCTATTTTTTTTTCATTCACATTATATATGTAAAATGTTCCTCCTGTTTTAACTGTGCGTGCATATAATAATCCTGTTATAAGAATATATTTTTCATTCGGAGACCATTCATAATTCCATAACGGGATCTCTTCGCCATCGGGAGTAAGTAATTCATTCCCGTTAATGATTGGTTTCTCTTCTCCTGTTAAAACATTATGTTCATATATTGAGTATGCCTTATCTTCATATTTAAAGAAAGAATATTTTTCTCCTTCACTAAACCATTTTAATCCGCTGATTGATTTTGATCTTAAAGCAGTATTCGTAAAGATATCATCAATCGTAAGTTTTTTATGCTGAGCTATTAATAAGATTTGTCCAAGAAAAATTACAATTAAGAATTTTATCAGAGGATATCTCATATTTACTCCACGTAAATAAATTAATAATCAGATTCTATTTGAAACTATAGTGGTATTTGAAAGACAAGAAAATGTCCATTGAAATGATGCTTGATTTTGAAAATTTGAAATTGAGAAATTTTTTTATGCGAAAAAACCATTCTTAACTTTTTCTGATTTCTAGCACAGGTAAACATGGATTTACAAAAGCATTTTTCTTTTCTTTTTTGTTCTGGATTTCCTGATTTTTTTCAGATAAATCCCGCTTTGATTAAGCCAGCCGAATTCATTTTGGATAGCATCTTTTACGATAAAAGAATCGTCAATACCTTCTCGTTCCGAACGGAGTTTTTGTTCGTCAATAGAAATAAGAATTTGAAAAGTTTGATGCTTGTTTCTTTGTAATTTCATAAAAGCTCTATTTTAAAATTATTTGTTGCTGCTTCAATCTTTAGTAAATCAAAAAATTTTCTTTGGTTTGAACTAAGTTCATTAATTTTAATCCCTCTTCCAGAAGATAATTTTAGAACAGCTATAGGATTATAGTTTTTATTATCTACTTGAACTTGAACAAGATTAGTGAAAAGTATCATTTTAACTAATCCATCTTTGATATCATCCTCAGATGGTAGATTTCTACTTTTAGAATGTTTCGCCTCAATTAAATACAAATCTTTTCCATCTATCCTGATTTCATCCGCTGTAAAAAAATAATAACCACCTAGATAATTTATTATAGTTATTAGTCCTTTAGTGCCTGATAAACTCTCTTTAGGTTGTATGGTAATACTTTCTCTGAATTGTGCTTTCTTAGCGAGTGTTCTTGATAAGTTCATAAAAGCTTCTTTATTCTTGATTAGTTTATCTATTCTACTCCTTGCAGAGATAACTGAATGCATTTTCACTCCAAGTTTTTTTGAAAGTCTTTCATAATGCTGAATTGCTAAAGTCCCTATTTTACCAACATCTTTAACTTGTTCTATATTCCAATGAAGTGAATCAGACTGATAATTTATAATACTACTTATTTTTTCTACTAGATAATCGTAATCAAATCTTTGCTTAGTAATTTTATTTTGGTAATGAGAACTTTTTTCTGCTTCAGTATAATATGCTATAACAACATGTACTCCTAAAAGACTCATCAGAGAAACTGTATCCCATTGTAAAAAATCTCTATCTCCTTCCTTTCCTTCATCTTTATAGAATGGAATTATTGTTATTCTTTTGCCAGCAAAAAAAAGAGTATTGTAAACGTGCATAAGGATAGGATCTTGTCCTTTTTGCAGATACCCACCAACTAATAGCGACTTTATTTTTATCATCTAATTTTAATATGAATTGGGAATTGGTTGTTATTGCCTTTTCTATATCAGTTACATTATATTCAGTTAACTGTCTACACAGGAATGGTTGATATTTGATTCCGGTAATTGTCGCTTCGACCTGCATAAGTTAGATTTTCACTTCAACTTTCTTTTCAGTTTTTTTCTTTTCAACAAATCTAAACTTGCCATCTTTCCTCTCAACTATTTCAAAAGTATCTTCGGGATTGAAAAAATCATCCATACCATTAAACCCTGATTTTCTTTTTATAACTGATTCTGATGACTCCCAAATACTGTTCATAGTTTTTAAATACTCCTTCA
>CAYNUV010000017.1:10991-18164 GCA_964400245.1 uncultured Ignavibacteriaceae bacterium | reverse complement strand
GGTGCTGAAGGTTGAGGATCTTCCTTGGTTTTTAGATAAACATAAACTGCTCCAACTACAGCAGCTATTAAAACAAAGAATGCAAAAAGTGCAACATAAACAATGTCCGCCATTATTCTAGAGTTTCCGCCTTTTTAGCCTCATCAGATTTATTCTTCTTTTCATATTTGGTGATCCTTATCTTTCTTTGAGATCCAGTCAAAGCATTAGTTTCATCTATCTCTTGAACGTCTGGTAGAGATTCGGGAGAATTAGATAATCCGTTCTTTATCGAGAACTGCTGTTTATTTGAAGGAACTTCATTTTCTTTGTATATTTTAACAAACTTCTTATTAGCAGGAAAATGCTTATTGATTACATAAAAATAACAGTTTCTAGAAGGATTCCTCATTTTTCCTTTGAATAGAATATGGTAGATTTCTGATTTAGACCCTTGTCCAATTGATTCTGATCCTTCCGAGATTATTTCTCCAATTTTATCAGCATATCTTGCTTCTCCCATTGCTTGTGCAACCATTCTATAGGCTTCCTCATTTGAAATTGGATCTGGTAAGGAATCAACTTTCGAAATAGATCTTCCCTGAACAAAGTTTATGATTGAAGGACCTAGAACTATTGCTAAAACAACAACTCCATAGATTATTGTAGGAACTAAAATAAAAGAAGTCTTGAAATCTGGATTAATTGCTTTTGAAACTATTAAAGAGATAATTGCTATTCCTAATAAAGAAAACGAGAGATACTTGAAGAATGTTAACTTAGGTTTCTTTACCTCTTTGGGCTGCTCTGGCTGTTCATCCATCCTATAGATCCCTCCCTTGCACCTTGTTGTCTTTTCTTATAAATTACCCACCCTGCGATTAAAATTCCAATTGCACAAATAATAATGATTACTATTGTCCAAATAAGATTTAGACTATCTTCTCTATTTTCCTGATCTAAAGAGAATGAAGATTCTAAAGAAGCTAATCTAGCAGCAGTATCATTGATCCAAACACTTTGAGCAGCTACCTGTTCTTTAACATAATTGTTTCCCGTAGTAAATTCTTCCTGAAACCTAACTATTGATCTAAAGGTTTCAACAAGTTGACTATTTCTAAGAGAAACATTTATCTCTGGATCTGTGAACTGTGTTGAGTTTCCTCCACCTGTTAAACAAAATGTAGCTGAAGGATTATTTGCACAATATTGAAGAATTATCTCTATTATTCCTTGTCCGTTAGAGAAATTTCCTCCTTGAGTAAAGACTGTTGCAAAAGGAATGAAGATACTAAAGTTTTGAATAGATGTATTAAAGTTACCTGAAATTGAGACTTGTTTATTGTAAGTTTGATTTGTCTGGTTGGTAGTTGATATGAGTGGTCTAATAGTATAGGTTACAACAGTAGTTTGTCCAGATAGTATATTAAAATTATTAGGAGAGAAAGTAAACCAACCAGATGGTTCAGAAAGAGAAACTCCGAAAGCAGTTTCTCCTCCAACATTGTTTAAAATTATTGCTCCTTGTTGGTTTGCATTATGTAATAGAGAATAAGTTGTTTGAGGGACATTGATATTCATAGTTGTTGGACTTTCTAAAACATTCACATTCAAATGAGCAATTGCATCTAGATTTGGATCATTTACTAAACCTGAATCTGGTAAAACTGTTATTGTACAGACAGGAGTTACTGGAAAGCTAGAAAGACTAAAATAATATTGAAATGCTTGTGCTGTTGAAAAAGCTTGAGTGAAAGTGTTTCCATTTGCTATTGATCCACCAGGAATAGGTGTTGAAGGAGCTTGGAATAATTGTAATGTGGATCCAGCATTATTGTGCCAAGTTACAGTGTCTTGTTCAGTTATTGTTGTAGGACATTCACTTAGATGATATTCAAAATTCCCAGAATTATATGTTAAGAAAATATCTCGATTAACGGAAGGACCAGAACCTGTTGTAGATTGGAAAAATCCTCTTAATCTAACATCTCCTAAAAAGTCTTGATTAGAAAAAATATTTGCTACAACAGTTATATTTGCTCCTGGAGCAAGAGAAGCTATTGTTGGTAAAATTATATGGTTGTTTTGTTGGAAAGTTATGTTAAACATAGTAAGGGGTTCCTGATTTTGGATTATTAAGGTAATTGGAAGATTTTCTGAAGAACTCTTATTCATATTGATATTTCCACCGCTAGGGCTAAGAATTTGCAATCCATTTGCAGAGACTAAAGGTACTAGGACAAACAATAAGATTATAGATAAGATTCTATTTCTTAGTTTTCTTGATACCATATTCATCCTCCTTTCCAATATATATAATCATAAATTCTCGTATTTTTCCAGACAAAGTTTTCTTTTCATCAAATAATGCTTTTTCTTCAAATTCTCTTCTAATTTTCTCTTCACATGAAAATGAATGGTTTATTTTTCTGTCTTTGTTATTTCTTAAAGTTTTCCCCATCAATAATCCTCTTTCTGAATTAATAATTAATTAATTATTAATGTATTTAAACATTGTGGACATTTAAACGCCAAATCTCAAAGAAATGAACTTAGCAGCAAAATAAAGTCCAGTTATAACTAAAACTAGAAATGCAAACTTTATCCAGAATGCTTTAAGACCTTTGTTCATGGTTTTGGACTGTTTCTTAGGTTTTTATTTCTTCTTCTTTTCTTTCTTTGTTCATCTGCTGCAATAATTCCTACTGCCAGAGCACAGATTAGAATAAAGATCAGCAAATAGTATTTGTAAGGTCTTCCATCGTCTTTAGGTAAACTTCCGTTTAAAGCAGGTTGGGGAGCAGTTGCAATTATTATCCCTTGACCAATAAAAAATCCTTCAATAACTCTGTTTGGAGACATTGCAGCATTGTGAGATCCACCATTATTATAAGAGATTATCGATGCTGAAGCTGTTGAAGTGTATAATATAATAGACATTAACACTATCAAAAGTGTATATCTCATGATCCATTTGCTCCTGTGGAGATCACGGTATTGTGAATGAACCTCTTCCGTCTACATCTAAGTCTCCGAATGGATCTGGATAGAATGACAATGATCTAACTAGCATTTCATTTGCTATGTCTAACCTAATTGCAGTTTCAACATCTGCAACTCTATTAACTGTACCTCTAAAATCTCTCTTACATCTACCAGCTTCTAACATAGCTATATAATTTGTATGCCCTTCATTCAAATATATTTTGTAAGCAAAGTCCACATTAATTATTCCATTTGCATTACATCTTGGACTTATCGTCGATGTAACCTGTGCTTTCACTAAAACAATTAATCCTATTGCTAAAAGAATTGCTAGTATTGGAATTATTGTTTTAAATTTCATAGTGGGCAAACTCCTCCTGATAGACTAATCCATTGTAATCCGCCATTATTACAAAATGTTAGTTGTTGATCTTGCGTTGGAGTTTTATTTAAAGACTCCCATCTTTGAGTAGTATTACTAAAGTAAATAATACTAAAATTTCTAACTAGATTTGTTGTAAATACGGGTATTGTTTTGTTTAAACAAGTTCCACCAATTACGCAGACCTCATTTGTAGCATTTAGAAATTGTACTGTTGCAATCCCTTTATTAGAGAAATTTCCTCCTACCCCAAAATTATTAGTTATATTTCCAGACAGAGCAGTAATTCTTTCAGCACTTATATTTTGAGCAGTTAAGTTATTAAATAATTTAATCCCGTAACCTGGAAGCAAAGTAGATGCAAATGTATCTTGTGCATATATTTCTAAAGTTCTAGTAGGATTGTTATGATTAAATACCCAGTTCTGTGTAAATGTAGAATTACCTAAAATAAATTGAGAATTTAATCCCGCATCTGGAACAATATATAATCCATTTGCAATAGCTCCTACTGTAAGTAATCCACTTCCTCCAGTCATCCTAATTAATTGAACTCCAAATAAGCCTAAAGCCGTATTTGTTATTTCTAAAGAGGTTATTGGAAATACTGCTGCTCCCCCAACAGTATCATCAAATTTAGCTTTCTTTCCCCTTATCCAATCTGTTGAAGAAATGTTTGTAGCAGTCATATTTCTGAATATTACATTGTTTGTTGTATTCAAAGGCTGGTCAAAAGGATTTTGAGAACTATTGAATCCAATCCTAACTCCCAAGTCAGAAATTGTTTGATTCAATTTTGTCTCGTTAAATTCAACAGTTACAACTCCTGAAGCAATAGATGTATTGATATAAGGAGCTAATCCTACAACAGAGCTTATAATTGTCTGATTGTATGCAAAACTTGCATAAGTAGAGTTAAAAGTTGAGTTGAAACCAATCATATTTCCAAGGTCTGAAATTGTTTGGTTGAGCTTAGTTTCATTAAAATTCACTGAAACTACTCCAGCAGAAGTTGTGGTATTGATATAAGGAGCAATTCCGATAACAGATCCAACTATGGTCTGGTTATATGCAAATTGAGCATAGGTTGCATTGAATGTAGAATTAAATCCAATTAGATTTCCATATTGAGCAATAGTATTATTTAACAGAATCATCGTGAAAACTGCTGAAGTTTGGTTATAAGCAAAACTAGAATATGTAGAATTAAAAGTGTTATTAAATCCAATCCTAACTCCTAGATTTGAAATGGTCTGATTTAATTTTGTTTCATTAAATTGAATCGTACTTCCACTGGCATTCAAATAAGGTGCAACAGCACTTATTGTTGTAGAAGGTGTTTGACAAATAACAGTTCCATTAGACAATGTCCCATTAACAAATTGTCCGTTAGGACACATTTGATTGAGAAGATTATTATATGTAGAATTGAATGTTGAATTGAAACCTACTCCATTTCCAAGGTCTGAAATAGTTAAATTCAAGTTTGTTTCATTTAAAGAAACTATAACATTTCCTTGGGTTGGATCTACAACAACATAAATTCCGCTACCAGCAACAGATTGTACTAAGGTCTGATTGTATAAAAATTGAGCATATGAAGCGTTGAATGTCGAGTTAAATCCAACAAGATTTCCGTAATTTGCTATTGTATTATTTAATAAAGACATAGTAAATACCGCACTTGTTTGATTGTAGGCAAAACTCGCATAAGTAGAATTAAAAGTAGAATTAAATCCAATTAAAACTCCATAGTTTGCAATTGTATTGTTTAGATTTGTTTCATTCAAACTTATTATTGGAGAGCCTTGTGGTGTGGAAACTACAATATAGAAGCTTCCAGTTATTGATTGAATTAGAGTTTGGTTATATGCGAATGTAGCATATGTTGAATTGAATGATCCACCCGATTGATTGTATGCAAACTGATCATAGGTAGCATTAAATGTGGAGTTGAAACCAACAGAGACTCCATACAAAGCTATTGTATTATTCAGTAAAGGCATCGTAAACACGGCATCTGTCTGATTGTAAGCAAAACTATCATATGTAGCATTGAAGCTACCTCCAGATTGATTGTATGCAAATTGAGCATAAGTCGCATTGAAAGTAGAATTAAATCCTACTGCATTCCCTAAGTTAGAAATAGTGTTATTCAAATTAGTTTCATTTAATCCCACTACAACATTTCCTTGACCAGTTGTTGGACTAATTGTAATATAAATTCCAGATCCTAAGACTGACTGAACTAAAGTTTGATTATATGCAAACTGAGCATATGTTGCGTTAAAACTTCCGTCATTTATTGTCTGATTGTAAGCGAACTGTGCATAAGTCGCATTGAATGTGGAGTTAAATCCTTGGGCAAGTCCTAATGAAATAATTGTTTGGTTTAATTGTGCTTCAGAGAAAGATAGGGAAGCTCCATTGAAAGTTAAATAAATACTAGAAGAAGGAGTTACAGACCAATTGAATAAGCCTTGATGCCAGTTTGCTGTGATATTGTGTAAAGGTAAATTTATGTTTGAATCATCTAAAATTCCATGAGCTGAAATATTCATTGCATAAATTGCATAATCTGAAGGAGCTATGGAAAAATTGGATTGAAATACAGAATCTCTGTAAATACAAAGATAACGATTTGTGTTTGTTGAAGGATTAGGTACTCCTTGGAGATAATAAGAAATAACTCCATTTGTATCTGTAGTCAATGTTGTTGTGTTTGTATAAATTGGAGATGAACAATCTGCATTCTCTGAAATTCTGAAATCAAATGCAGATGTCCCAGTTAAAATATTTCCTGAAGAGTCAGTAAACTGTAAATTAAGATGTCTTTCTGGTTGAATTGTTGCTGAAGAAACAAACGGAATAAATATTAGTAAAAGTATGCTTATAACCCAAAACCTCTTATTTTCTATCATGTGATGAATTTGCTATGAATTGTATTACCATTATTGTTATTAAAAACAATAGCAATCCAACCACATATTCAAACCAATATTGCTTTATATGTTTTCCGCCAGTTAGAACATATTTATTAATAAAATTAGGTAACAGATTTGATGGCTTTCTAGAAATTGCAATTGAATGATTTGTTGAATTAACAATTTTAGGACCATCTGTAGCTGTAATATAAAATTCTAAGTTTTTCCCAATACTTTCATTTTGTAGAGTAACTCTTATTTTATAGAATGAATCATTCTTCCTTACGGGTAGTCCTATTGCATAAGAAGAATTTAGGAAATAGATACTAACATTATCCATATCTGAAGGAGTATTGTTTAATGTTAGACCTCTAACTTCAATGATATTTTCATCTTCAAAGAACCATTGATTCTCATGAGTTACTTCAATACCATACAAAGTGATTTCTTGTGCTGATACTTGGTATACTAAGAATACTAAGAATACTAAGAATACCAACCCCTTCATAATAATTAATTATTATTTACTTCTTTAAATATTTTCTTCAACAAAGATCTCGCCATCTTTCTCTGAAACAAGCCTATAATATATTCTACTCTCAATTGGAGAACTTATTACCATAGCTCCAGAATTTCTTGTGAAATCAGTTCCTTTATATTGAACTGCTATTTTCCAATCAATGTTCTTCTCTTGGCCTCTTGCAACAAAGAGAGTTAGATATTGATCTATAAGCGAATTAACATCTAAGCGATTAATGACTGCATTATCTACAAGCAAAGTTATTTCTGTATGAAACTCTTGGACTAATCTCTCTTCATTGAGAAATATATCTTTTGAAGTTGCCTTGTTATTTATGTAAAGTCCCGTACTTACTATTCCAACAATAATTATTGCAGCCATCA
>CAYNUV010000017.1:7842-10891 GCA_964400245.1 uncultured Ignavibacteriaceae bacterium | reverse complement strand
GTGAGATCCTGCCCACCGAGCCCATAACCATTAATTCCTGCTAGAAACTTTGCCTGTCTAGCAGACTTTGCTTCTACAGTTCTTTCATTTCCATTATAATTTACTTTGAATGTTGTCATTTTAGTGATTGAGCATATTGAAGGGTTAGAATTCCAGCAAGTATTGAAACAGATAATCCTGTTACTAGATTAGAGGTTTCTACTGAAAGTAAATTCCATCCAAACAAAGCTAATCCTGAATTAATTATTATCAAACCAGCTACTGTTCCAACAACTATTGAACTGATTTCTTTACCATTTAACCCACTCTTCAAGAATTTCTTAATTCCGAATATTCCACTTATGAAAAGTAATCCAATACCTAGAAGTACAATTCCTAATTGCTGTAATACAATATTTATATCAAATTGAAAGAAAGTTGCTAAAATAAACCCAATCAAACTAAGCATTGAAAATCCATACAATGCTGTAAGAAAAGTATTCATATCGTTTTTGAATATTTTTATTTTAGCCATTTTATCTGTTAAACACTATCCTCTTTATAGCTTTTCTGAATCCTTTAGAAAATAATAGAATTGAGAACACAATGACAATTACTGTTGCTTTCTGCATAGATTCATTGACTATTCCAATATTTGTTAAGAAGTTTGAAACAAACATTTCAATGAATTCAAATGAATAAATTCCTGCTAGTATAACTAGAAGGGCAAACACTCCGCCAATTATCCATCCTGCACTTTTCCTAATATTTTTCATTATTTACTCCGTTCTAAATTAAAAAAACAAAAACAAAATTATTTATCAAGTATTACTACTTGAATGCTTTAATTGCTACCCAAACTCCAGCAGCACCAGCGATTCCTTGAACCCATCCAGAGAATCCTCCGAACCAGCCAAGAACATCTACAATTCCCGTAGCATCTAACAAATGAGCAGCCCCACCAACTAAGGCAAGAACGGCCAAAGTCTTAGTGAATCCTTTCTTATTATACCATACCATTATCTTCTTACCTCCTTTTGATTAATTATAAAATTCATCTTATTTTACCCCACCATGCACCAATCATAATTCCTATTGCAGCACCTAAGTTGATGAGACCGTGCATCCTACTTACTGATGTTGGGATGCTACTCGCAACAATAGGAATGTGCATGAAAGCAACTGTAATTGCTCCTCCATATACTAGGAAGATACTCAAAACCTTTTTAGTTGAAGCTTTTACCATTAATCTAAATCAACGGTTTCTTACTTATAAATATTATTATTATTTTTCAGTTTGAGAATTATCCTCAATTGTCAAATAATGGTTAGGATTTGAATAATAATCTGCTGCTTCATTAAAGCAAACCTGCTGGATTCCTAAAGAATAGACTATTGCATGTACTCCATCTTCTGCTGGAGCATCTGATGAAGTTGGATAAACAAATGTGTGCATCAATTCATGACATAGAATTTCTTTAAACTCTAATTCATCTTCAAGGAAAGTAACATAGATTTCTCCTCCTCGATTGTTATATCCCCTAAGACCTTGTTTACATTCTTCTAAAAGCCCATAGTATTTACAAATATCATTCGTAATAGTTATTCTTCTCTGATAATTAAAATATAGAGGGTTTCCATCCGAGATCCAATCTAAAGCTCTTTGTGCTTCATCTTTAGTTAAGGTGTTGTCTAGAATTACTTTTGTTTGTTCTACTTTCATGGGTCTTGCATATGCAACTTTATAATTTTCAGTTATGTTTTCAAATTGAATATCTTTGAAAACTATTCTTTGTTTGTCAAAAAATTGGTTATTAATTATAACTCCTAAAGTAACTAAATAAAGTATAACTAGAATGGCGAAATGCCTCTTATAGAGATTAAGTTCTTTCTTTAGTGAAAGTTTCTTCTTATGTTTCTTTTTCATTTGAATGTTGGCCATGAGGAAAATGTAAAGAGGGTTTGTTACGCCTCTCAATTTATATTATTTATTTTTTGTTTGTTTATTCTTATATTCCAGATCATTTCGCCCCATTCGCCTTTCAGCTATGTGCTACTTAGGTAAGGAACCAATGCACTTATAGTATCTGCATTCTCCTCTTTGTTCGCTCTATACGAACTCGGTTGGCCAGACCTGCAATGAACAGATACTACTATAAGACTCATGCAAACCCCAGATTATACTTTTTCATTGATTTCTTAACTAACCTAGGGTTTGCTTCGTAAATATCTTTGTTAACACACAAAACATGATCGATGATTTGAGAGATATATTCTACATCAGATCTATTAATATAAGTAAAATTGTTTTGGGTTAAAAATCTGTCACAATTCAAAACCTTAAAATCAACATAAGCCTGTCCAAGAACTATTGTTCCATTTAGCTCAGGTTCTACCGCAGGAGCAAAGACTCCAAAATATGCTAAGACTCCAATAGCTATTATGGCTGCTAGAATAGCCCATCCATAAGTCATCAAAAACTCCATAGCTGGAGAATCTTTTGTTGAAGGTTCTTCATCCTCTTCTTTCTCACCTTCAAAATTCTTGAACTCCTCCTTAATTTTATCTTCTTCCATCTTTCTTTTTTCCTGAATGCGATGGTTTAAAGCTAGGTATAAATCCATCAGCATAAATAAGATATTGTCTCCAAGTCATTCTATTTTCTTTTTTTCTTAAACTCAACTTTTTATATTCTTTATCTGAAAAAGGAATTTTAATTGTAACTACCATGTTCCATCAAAGTGAGGTCAATATATAAATTTAATTAGAGTTAAAAAATTACAACAAAACTTATAAAGAGAATGGATTTATTCTCGCAATGGGGGATGAAAATGAACATGCTTTACTTCTACAACAGAAGGCTAAATTCTTTAAAGATAATGATAAGAGGGTTCATATAACTTTCAAAAATCCTGAAAAACTTTGGAAAAGAGGATATGTGATAGATGTTAGAGCAGATTTCTTCATGCTTTGGGAAGATCATCTTAAACAAGAAATACCTTGCTTCTATTTAGAAACCAAATTCATTGATGAATTTACTTATCCTGTGGAAAAAGAGGTGTTAAGATGA
>CAYNUV010000017.1:1567-7742 GCA_964400245.1 uncultured Ignavibacteriaceae bacterium | reverse complement strand
AAAGTCTGAGATTCAATGTTGTGAAAATTGTGGAGATGAATTAACTCCTGAAATTGTTGAATCTGGAGAGACTTGGTGTGAACAATGTAATCTTCCAGAAGGAGATATTTATGTATAAAGTTAAAGAGGATATGAAATGAGTCAGGGAGATAATCTTTGGGGAATAAAAACAGTTTATGGTGGAACTGAATTTCGAAGCAAGTTGGAATCTAAAGTTGCATATTTATTAGACAGTCTAAAAATAAAGTGGATTTATGAACCTAAGAGTTTTCTTTTGAACAATGGGACACCTTATATTCCTGATTTTTACCTACCAGAATTAAGGCTATGGGTTGAAGTTAAGGGTTTGATTGAAGATCATAATAAAGAAATTTCGAAGAGATTTGTCATAGAAAATGATACTACTTTGATGTTATTAAGTTCAAATAAAATCTTCTGGTACGATAATAAGTTATACTCTTGGGGAGACGAATTTAATTATGGTTATGGAGAAGATAATATGGTCTATTTGGGTTGTTGCTCCAAATGTTTAAAATGCTTTTTTTGTTCAAATTTAGGATATTATGGTTGTAGAAGTTGTAATTATCACAATGGAGATCATGATTTACTTTTCTTAATTAATGAACAGTTAAATGAGGAACTTTTAGATTTTTCAGATATTAAATCAATAAAAAGCTGGTTAAAGAGTGTTAAAGTTAGAGGAGGTGGAGATGATTTCAATACCTTCTAGACTTCAACAAAGGAATCTTAACTTTGTATTAATTAAGCCTGGTGAAAAAGCTCCAATCGAAATGGGTTGGCAGAAAAAAATAAGAAGATTTGATGATAAAGAACTTCAAGAAAGTTTAGTTAGGGGATTAAGTTATGGAGTTCAGTCTAATAATTCATCAATTATAATAAATGGTAAAACTTACTTTTTAGTAATTGTAGATTTTGATAAAAAAGAATTTCAAGATAAAATAATTAATTTATTTCCTGAAACATTTACTACAACAAGTGGGAGTCCCAAACAGTGTTATCATCTTTGGTTTGCTTCAGATAATAATAAAGCATTCAAAATTCATGATGAGAAATATGAAACTCTCTGTGATATTATAGGGGCAGGAAATCAAGTAATTGCACCAGGAAGTAAGCATCCTAGCGGGAGCAATTATTCTATTGTTAAAGATATTCCTTTCGCATTTGTTCCTTATGCAGAACTAGAAGCAATTTTAAAACCTCACGATAAAAGTCCTAAAAAAGAAATCCAAGTGGGGAAAAAATATGATTTAAAATTGGACGATATTTCATCAAAACTGTTAGACTGTATTTCTATGAAAGAAATATTAGATTCCATTGGAATTGATAGTTCAAGAACAAATACTGGATGTTTTAAGCATTCTTCAAAGGGAGGAAAATGTTTTAGTTGGAATAGTGAAGTAGCTCATTGTTTCCACTGTGACTCATCTTGGAATAAATATTCTTTATTGAGAGAAGCTAAAGGGTTTTCAAATAAAGAAACTTTTGATTTTATTGCTGAGAGGACAGGATTAGAGAAAGAATTAAAGATTAGTAGAAAGAAATTTGCTGAAGAAAAAGAAGCTGTAAATAATCCTCAGAAGAAATTAAATAAAGAACTTTTTGTTTTAGACAGAGATGGAAATATTTCTAGTGTAGACTTCCAGAAAGTTGCAGAGAAAATATTAGAAGATCATAAAATTATTACTGTTCTGGTAAAGAGTTCAGAACAAATTTATATTTTTGAAGGAGGAATTTATGTTCCATTTTCAAAGGGAGGATTAGGAGTTATCTTAGAATCTTTAATCGGAAAATATTGTAAAAATAATGTGGTTGATGAGGTCTTTGGAAAAATTAAGAGGATTACGGGAATTAATTTTAATGCGTTTGAACAAATACCTCTTGAACTAATTCCGTTAGATAATGGAGTTTATAATATTAAGACTCAGGAATTTTTACCCCCTAATCCAAAATATTATTTTACTTTTAAAATTCCAGTAAAATACTATCCAGAAGCTAAATGTCCTTTATGGGATAAATTTGTGGAAGAAACAGTTATGCCTTGCGACATTATTCCCTTACAAAGATGGTTTGGGTTCTGCTTGTATAGAAGATATTCTTTCAAGAAAGCTCTTTTACTTGTTGGAGAGAAAGATACAGGTAAAACCGTAACGGGTTCAGTTCTTTGCAAAATGATTGGGGAACCTAACATTTCTGGATTAAGCCTTCAAAAACTTTCCAGTGGTGAATATTTTGCTATGGCCACATTACATAGAAAACATCTAAACTTCTTTGATGAACTCAAAGCCCAAGATCTTACAGATCCAGGAGGATTAAAGATTGCCACTGGTGGAGGGATGATGACTGGAGAAATTAAACATGGGGAAATGTTTAATTTCTGGAATTTTGCCAAAATTATGTTCTGTTGTAATAAAATCCCTACTTTAAGAGCAGCTCAAGACTCAGCTTACACATCAAGATGGTTGTTGTTTCCTTTTCTTAATCAAGTCTCAAAAGAAGAGCTTGATGAGAAGCTATTAACTAAACTTGAGGAAGAACTATCAGGAATCCTTAATTGGTCACTGGTGGGGCTAAAAACTTTGTTAGAAGGGCAAAGCTTTGGGTACACGAGAACTGAAGATGAGGTATTTGCAATAATGAATTCTCATAGTAATCCGTTATTTGCTTTTGTTGTAGACTGCTTAGAAAATGTGGAAGGCTCAAAAATAACAAAAGAAGAGATGTATGAGTTTTATTCTGCTTGGTGTGAAGTTAAGAAAATCCAGAGAATCTCAAAAGAACAGCTTGGAAGGAATTTAGAGAAGTTTTGTAGCTATGTTCAATCTAGGGTAGCTGGGAGTGTAAGGTACTGGGAACACGTGAATTTCAAGAAAAGCATAACTGTAGACTCTACCTATTCCAGTACACTATCTACACTTTCTATAAACTTAATAAGAAAGTATATAGATAGTATTGGTTTGGGTAGTGGATTGTCTGGGGTGAGTGTAGATAGTGTACTAATTTCGAGACCTAAAATGAAAAACCATGAATTAAACGAATCTTTGGAGCTAAAAAATGGTTAAATTAACATCTTCACAACACTTGCCCTATTTTGAAGAAGAAGACCCATTAAAATGCGAAATTTGTAAAAAAGGACCAAGAGAGATCATGTGGAAGACCTTGCGAGTTTGTATTTTGTGTTACAAAATTAAGTTACAGGAGCTAAAAAAATGAAGAAACTTAAACCAGTTCCAAACTACAAAAGACTATTTTACATCACGTTTTGTATGGCTATTTTTAGTGCAGTAGTAATTGTAGGATCAATATGTAATGATTTAGCAAAACAAAGTAATGGTGGAAAAATGCCTGTTTTGATAGATTATGAGTTATCTTCTAACAGGCATTTTAGTTATATGGATAAAAATACTGTAAATTACTGGTACTTGACAGATATTGTTTATTTAGGAGATTATATACTTTCTATTGGAGATATTTTGATGATTTCTGCATTTCTCTCACAAATAGGATTAGTTATTGTTTCATTTTATATGGCATTTACAAGGAAATTATATCAGGAGGAAGTTAAGAATGCCAAAATTTAAATTATATTTTAAGTCCTATGAAATTGAAGCTGAAAATAGAGAACAAGTAGAAGAATTTGTGGATTTTGTAGAACATGCATCTAATGTGGAATGTTTATGGATTGAAGAGGTAAAAGATGAAAAATAAGATATTACAAGGAGATGCCTTAGAAGTTTTGAAAACTTTGCCTGATGAAAGCATAGATTGTTTGATGACATCTCCACCATATTGGGCTTTAAGAGATTATGGAATTGTAGGCCAATTAGGTCTTGAACCAACTATTGAAGAGTATGTCAAAAAGCTCTGTGACATTTTTGATGAAGTAAAGAGAGTTTTGAAGAAGACAGGAACTTGTTGGGTGAATTTAGGAGATACTTATGGTGGGACCGGACCAAAGAATGATTACATCTCCCCCAAATATAAAAAAGGATTAGATAATGGTTTCAAGAGACCAAATTCTAAATTAATGCCAAAATCTCTTTGTATGGTTCCTTTTAGGTTTGCTATAGAAATGGGAAATAGAGGTTGGATATTAAGAAACAATATTATTTGGCATAAACCTAATGCAATGCCTTCAAGTGTTGATGATAGATTTACAGTAGACTTTGAATATTTGTTCTTCTTTAGTAAATCTAAGAAATATTACTTTGAAAAGCAATATGAAAAAATGGACTTCAAAGAAGTAGAATATAGAAAAGAACTTAGAGAAAATAAATTATATGATGTTAAAAGCCCATATAGAAACAATTTACCTTATCATAAAAACCTAAATTACAAAGGTCAAACTCTTCAAGGAATACATTTGAAAAGAGTTGTAATTACAAAAGAAGATAGAGATAAAATAAGAAATAGGGGAATAAAGGAAGGGTTCCATTATGATAAATATTATAATAATCCTTTAGGTAGAAATAAAAGAGCTGTTTGGAGAATTCCAACTTCTCCTTTTGAAGAAGCACACTTCGCAACATACCCAGAAGCTCTTTGTGAAATTCCAATAAAAGCAGGTTGCCCTGAAGGTGGACTTGTAATGGATCCATTCTTTGGAAGCGGAACAACAGGAGTTGTTGCTCTTAAGATGAATAGAAACTTTGTAGGAATTGAATTAAATTCAGAATATATTAAAATCGCAGAAAAAAGATTAAAACCTCATTTAGAACAACAAAAGATTTTTTCAATTAATAATTATAAGGAGGTAAAATAATATGGACAATCAATCAAAGATTCCAGAGAAAACTGATGAGAAACCTGCTCCAAAAATCTTGGAGATGGGAAATTTATCTGCTGGAACTTTAGAGCCTGAAAAGCTCAAACCAAAGAAAGTCGTGATAAAAGCATTTCATGTAGAAGCAGTTGGAGTAAAGAATCTTCCAATCGGAGTTTTCACAATAAAACATCCAGATAAAGAAGAGACTGTAAAAATGTCAAAGATGAAGCATGAAAACAAGAAGACTAAGAAATTAGAAGTTGATGGATTTTGGATCAAGTTAGATAAAGAAAATAAGATCCAGAAAGAATCAACCTTACATGACTTTATGGTTCATCTAGGTGTTGCAGATACTTTATCCTTTACAGATAGAGAATGTGATACTGTTGAAGATGAAGGATATTTGGTGTTTAAAGGATACTAGCTAGACCTTTGAATAGTAAGTAGATTTATTTTTTTATTTTTTAGATTTGAAATAAGGAGTTATTATGAGAAGAAGAAAGGGATCAAAATTTGACAGAACAAACAAAATGACAAAATTTGCAATTAGATATTGGAAGCAAAACACCAATAGCAAACCTAATTGGATGAAGAAATGACCTACTAAATTAGTAATCATTGGTGGATTTTATATATTCAAAGAGATTCTGGAGAATCTAGAGTTCTTCCAATTTGAATTCTTTCATAAGTTCTAATAAGTTCGGGAAAATCTGATCTAAGAGTATCTTCTAAAAACTGTTGTAATTCTTTTTCTTTACCTTGAAGCTCAAAATATTCAACAATCCTTTCATATCTCTCGTTTAGATTCAGGATTTCCATTCTTATTTCTGCTATTTGTTCTTAGTATTTCAATCTGCTCATTTGCTTCAATTCCAAGTCTACTCATCACTATTTCTACAAAATTATTTATCTTATTTTCTAATTCTTCACTAGGTCCTTCGTTTCTAAAAGTCTTATGGAGAAGCTCATGACATAAAGTTACAAACATTAATTTCAAATCTTTTTTACAATTTAATGTCAGGGGATTTGAGAAGCTAGGACCAGCCCAACCCACAAAATATACTGGTATGTTGTCTGTAAACTTGAACGGTATACCAGTAGCTACCTGTATTTCCATTAACATCTTTGTCAGTATACCTTGGTATACCAGCACAAATTTCTCACAATGTTCTTTAACAATTGACCATTCATGTTTCTTTTCAGAATGTCTGTTTAGATTCTTATGATAAATTTCAGAGAATACAAAATTGATTTCCATCAATCGTATTTCAATTCAGAATGTCTCTGTGTTAGAAATTCTTCTAGAGGCAATACATGTCTAGATAATCTACTTGAACTTCCAGAGTCGGAATCGCCTCCAGATGAACATGATCCACAAGATGAAGATGAACA
>CAYNUV010000017.1:0-1467 GCA_964400245.1 uncultured Ignavibacteriaceae bacterium | reverse complement strand
TCTAAAGTAATGAAATTAATAATAATATTTAATAAGCTCTTTGATAATTTAATTCAATGGCTTATAGAATTAGAGGAGAAATAGTTAAGGATCCAACTAAGATTATTCCAAAAACAAGGCCTTATATTAGTAGACGTTTTAAGACTCAGGAAGCAGCATTAAAACATGCTTATTCAAAAGTCTATCGTAAAGATGGGAATACGAAGAAAACAAGAAACTTCTTACAAAACTTTTATGTGGAGGAAGTGAAATAAAATGGCTCGAAAAGATTGGAAAAAGAAATATTCTGCGAAAGGAGATTCTAGTCCGATCTATGGAAATTCTAAAGAAAATCTCTATATTGTTAGAGAAGGAAAACAATTAGGAAGATTTGATAACTTTCAAGATGAAAAGTTCCCAGTTATTATTCAGACTACAGGTGGAAGAGAAATAGAAATAAGTTGGTTTAATACAAAATCCGCAGCAAATAGATATATGAGATCTTACATGAGATCACATTAAATTAATTTTAATTCTTGCAAATCTCTAAATTCTGACTTACCTTCATGTTTTACTCTATTATGTCTTGCTGCCTTACTAAGATAAACATATTGCTTTTTACATTCGATACATTGCCATCTTTTAGGATTTATAGTCATTTTATAAATGGTGAAGGAATCATTGGAGCAACAAACCAAGCTACCCCAACTAATATGCAAAATAAAGCAATTAAAAATAGAACTGCTTCCTGAGATAAATCATCATTTTTACCCATTCATTCTCCCCCTAACATATCTTCTAATTAAGACTAAAGAAAGAAGAACTGACGGAGCAATAATTAGCCATCCTTTAATAGATCCTGTTGCAACCATTCCAATTCCAATTCCAAGCATAAATCCATTCAGGCTTGTTTCAATTTTCTCGAGAATATCAATAAATTTAGAGATCATTAGCAATTTACAACTTGACTATTTACTCCTCTAAGTAAGCAATTATCTTCATAACAAAATACTGGTTCTTCATGTGAGGGAGTTGCAATAAAAGAGATGTTGGGAGTTAATCCTTGTTTTGGACTTCCATCGGCCTCATAAACTTGGGAATATATCCCACAATAAATATCAACTTTTGTGCCTATTTGAAAGGTTTTCTTAGATACATTATAACCCGCAGGAAAATTAATTATTTCAGGAGTATATATTACAAAAGGGTCAACTGATATAAATCTATATTCGACCATATCACTTTCACGGCTTATCTGTTCATCTTCAGTGAAATAGCCTATCGTAAATAATATATCTCCAAACAACATCCCCCATAAACAAATTATTAAGATATAATTAAACTGACTTTTACTCATCTTCTCTTTAATCTCCCAGTGTGTACACTTATTTCATTCAATGACCAAGCAATATATGCTAAGAAAACCATCGTAAGAGAAGTGATAAAATCTTCTGAAATATAGAATGCAATAACAAAAATAAGTATTCC
>CAYNUV010000016.1:0-18327 GCA_964400245.1 uncultured Ignavibacteriaceae bacterium | reverse complement strand
ATAACTCTGAAATCACTTTTAATTAATTGATTGCCGCCAACCCTGCTGAATTGTTTTGTTTCAATTACTCTCAGCAGTTCAATCTGCATCTTGGAAGAAACAGAACCGACTTCATCGAGAAATATTGTTCCGCCATCAGCCATTTCAAATTTTCCTTTTCTTTTGAAATGTGCACCGGTGAAAGCTCCTTTTTCATGCCCGAACAATTCACTTTCAAGAAGTGATTCTGCAAGTGCACCGCAGTTAACAGTTACAATAGGAAAATATTTTCTTTTACTGTTTATGTGAATTGCTTTCGCAACGAGTTCTTTTCCTGTTCCGCTTTCTCCGCGGATCATAACAGTTGTGTCTGTCGGTGCAACGGTATAAATAAGATCAAAAATTCTTTTCATCTGCTGGCTTTCACCAATCAGGTTATCTGGTTTTATTATTTCTTCAATCTTTTCTTTAAGCTGTTCGTTTTCAATTTTCAGTTCTCTCTGTTCAACAGCTTTTTTTACAAGATGAGCAAGCTCATCCGGATCAACAGGTTTTGTTACATAATCATAAGCACCATCTTTCAATGCAGTAATTGCAGTAGGAACAGAAGCAAATGCTGTAATAAGAATTACAATTGCATCTGGATCGCTTTCTTTTATTTTCTTCAGAAGCTCGAGTCCGCTCATCCCGGGCATTTTCATATCGAGAAGAAAAAGATCGAATTTTCCTTTATCGAATTTCTTTAATGCAGCTTCACCGCTTTCCGCAATATCAACTATATATCCTTCTTCTTCAAACCAATGAAAGAGAGATTCTCTTACTATCTTTTCATCATCTACTATTAAAATTTTTGCTTTGCCGTTCATAGTTAACTCATAAGTTTAATGGTAATTCAATTTTAAATGTTGTTCCCTTATGTGAAGTTTCTTCAACATAAATCCTTCCACTGTGACCAGTAATTATTCCATAAGTTACAGCAAGACCAAGTCCTGTTCCCTGTGCAGCTTCTTTTGTGGAAAAGAAAGGTTCGAAAATTTGCGGAAGATCTTTTGAAGATATCCCGGAACCCTCATCCTTAATTCTTATAATCACAGAATTATTTCCCCTGGTAACTTTAATTGTCATTTTGCCGGAATTATGCATCGCTTCAATTGCATTCATAAAAAGCGCAATAAAAGCCTGCTGAAGTTTCTGAGGATCGCAAAGAATAATGATCTCTTCACTTACATAATCTTTACCAAGTGAATGACCATGCATTTCAAGGTGATGATCAATTATAGTTATACTTTTATCTATAATAGAAATAAGATTTTCTTTAATAAATTTTTCTTCACCTTTTTGGGAAAACAAAAGAAGATCCTTCACAATTCTGCCGCAACGTGCAGTCTCATCAGAAATAAGATCAAGGTGTTTTATTAAGGTGCTATTATCCCCATTCTCGTTTTTTGCTTTTAATTTTTTGGAGATCAGTTTGCTGTATGTAAGAATTCCTTCAAGGGGATTGTTTAGTTCATGAGCAACAGTTGCAGAAAGCTTACCAAGTGAAGCAAGCTTTTCTATCTGGTTAACCTGGTTATAAATATTTTTTAACTCTTCAGTTTTTTGGTTAACCTTTTCATTTAATGTTTCAGACCATTCTTTTATTGATTCATAAGCATCTTTTAGCTTTGATGACATTTCGTTAAAACGTTTTGCCATCTTACCCAGTTCATCTTTTGAATCCACAGAAATTCTGTAGTCAAGATTACCGTTGCCGAGCTCTTCTATTCCTTTGGATAATTTTCTCATCGGCACATTCACAAGAAGCACTATAAAGAAACCACAGGCAGCGGCTGTAATAATTGTTATAATAGCTGAGTTGATAATAGTTGTCCTGGTTGTTTCAGCTTTAATTGCATCAAGCTCGCTCATTGAAACCATAACATCAAGCACACCTAAGAATTGTATTTTAGGAGAATGTGCATGGCAATCTGCTGATGAACAATCTTCTTCATTATTAATTGGATTTATTAAACCTAAAACTCTCTCGTTATTGTGAGCAGTAAAAATTCTAATCTTATCCAGGTTGCTTAAAGTGATTAGTGGAACGCTTGCATTATGGCAAACAATGCATGCTTCAGCGGTTACATTAACTTTTTTATTTAATTCTGATGAATCTGTAGAAAAGATTATTGTCCCTTGCTTGTTATAGATCCTTATTCCCTTTACATCTTCTTCTGTTCCGATAGTGTTAATGATCTGATGAACATCTTCTCTTCTGTTCAAAAGCATGCTGTAGCGTGTTGATTTTTTAATCACTTCGCTGATATTATAAGCATGCTTAAAGCTGTTGTTGGTTAAATATTCATCAAGGTTGGTAACTAAAATGTAAGTATATACGGAAAGAATGCAAATCAGAATTACTGAAATGGAGATAATTAATCGAAGACTTAACCTATTCCATAATTTCGTTTTCATCAAACTCCCCTGAGTTATCCATCTTATCTATTCCAAACTTAGACAAACCAATTGCCAGTATCAAGAATGATTGACAATTATCAATTCTTGCTTACTAAAAAGCAATAGTAAAGAGGAATCGTTTATAAAAAAATATTTTCTATTAATCTTAAATATTTTTTACTCCCAATGTATTGATGAAGATATTTTATTTTTTCTCCGCCATCCATCATACTTTGGCCGATATGCGGTTTATCGGTTAAATGTCCTTTAAGATCAGCTAAAACAATGCTTTTTTTCCTGTTCCATTCTTTCTCGGAAATCCAATAATCATCTTTATCAGTCTCATTAAATAATATTATCGAATACCATTTATTAAGTTTAAATTGTGAAAAATTAATTTTTTCAATTATCATAAAATCTATTGGCGATATAAATTTCTTTAACCCCCATTTACCTTCAAGTGTAAAAATAATCTGCTCTCTTTTTATTTCATTATTGTTGAATTCATGAATAGAATCAATATCATCCACCAAATAATGAACAATTGGGTTTATTCCAAGATAGTATGCATTGCCGAACAGGTTCTTTATTACAAGCTGATTTTTCAGGTATAAAACCTTGTTATCAAAAGTTTCGTTTTCAATTCTTTTAATTAATCTTTCGAGCAAATCTCCGTTCTGAGCATCAACAGGGGAATTTTTTTCATTCATCTTTACGGAAAGATTCCGGAAGACTTTGTCAAACTCGCAGTTCTCACAATCAAATTCTTTATCGCAAAGCTTGTATTTAACAAGCTCGGATGTCATCCATATACAATTCATATCATTAGATGAATTTTGAGAATTATTCATAAGAGCCTCTTTCTTTTAGATAGTCTCTAAGTTTGCTTCGATTTCATCTTTTGAAGTTTCAGTTTTAGTATTAGCTTCTTCTTTCTCAAAAACCTGGAATTTTTCTACAATGATTTTGAATGCAATCATAACACACATTACAAGAAATAGTGTAATACCAATTTCCTCAATTGAAGGAGAATATGATTGGCCTGATGATCTTACCAAAGATGTTACGCAAACATTCATCCTGTTTAATATGAAGCCAGACATTGTAAAGATTGCAGCGAAGTACAACCACATCCTGTTAGCTCTGTATTTGGGATTTGTAAGAATCCAGATTGGAATTACAAAGCCCAATAATATTTCAAACCAGAAGAAATAAGTTTCACTTACATCGGCAAAGAGTAAAGAAAATTTTCCTGTTGAAAATATTTCGCCGAACTTGAATATGAATTCAATAATTAAAACAGCTAAAACACCTTTACCAAGACCTGATAAAATTCTTATGTTCAATCCTTGTCCGAAAGCTCTTGCACATAAATAAGCTTCAAAGATTATCATTGATAATCCTGCAGCTATACATGAAATAAAAAAGTGGACCGGCAGAAAAGGTGAATACCACAAAGGATAAACTTTAGCCGGAACAATTAAATAAAGCGAACCGAATGATGATTGATGTAAAGTAGAAAAGAGAACTCCGAATATTACAACAGCTGGAGTGATTTTCTTCAAAATCTTTATCAGCTTGTTGAAGTTATATTTTTCTAAAATTACCGGGGCAAATTCTATTGTAAGAATTGTTGAGTAACAGATAACACACCAGGTAATTTCAAACATAACAGAATGGACATTCCACATAACAAGCGGGTGCCAGAAGTTTTCAGGTTTTCCCAAATCAATTACAAGAAGAACAACAACCATCATATAACCAATATAAGCCGTTAAAATTGCTGGTCTCGCAATTGATTCATATTTATGATTATGAAAGATGTGCGCGGTTGCAGCAATTGTAAATCCTGCCGCAGCTAAACCAACGCCAATAAAATCAAATCCAATCCATAATCCCCATGGAACCATATCTGATAAATTTGTTGATGCACCTAATCCTTTTGTAAATCTGATAATCAAAGAATAGATACCGATAATCGCTATAATAACAGCAGCACTTTTCCAGAAGGTTAATCTCCCTAATTTATTTTTTCCCACAAAGCGGGATTTCGTTTCACTCAACATTTTACTCCCCTTCTTTCGTTTGATGATCTTTCCCGTGAAGCGGGACTTCACTTCGTTCAACTTTTGCTAATTGATTTTTTCTCTTTGTAAGCCAATACATTCCGGTTAAAAATAATCCGCCGACAGAAACAACGGAAGGAATTTTTTCCATCGCCTGCATTGTAAAAGTAGGCATTGATTGTTTCGGCACTTTGGAAGAATATCCTAATTGTTCAAAAGGAACCGGCGATATTATTAATACATTACTTCCGCCTGCTTCTTCCAATCCATAGATATGAGGATAATATTTATCCGGATTGTTTTTAATTCTCCTTTTAGCCTCAGCAATCAAATCAGAAAGCTTTCCGCTCATAGTTGCTTCAACAGGACAAGCTTCAGCACAAGCTGTAAGTTCGCCTCTCTTCAGTCTGTCATAACATAAAACGCATTTCCTAACTCTTGGAGAAACACTTCCCCATTCATAACGCGGAACACTGTGCGGACAAGCCTGCATACAATACCTGCAGCCTATACATTTATCAGCATCATATAAAACAGGGCCAAGCTCTGTTTTTTCAAATGCACCTACAGGACAAACAGATGCGCAAGCCGGTTCAAGACAATGCATACACATTTTTCTTGCATAAATATCGCCATATTCTTCAACAACAGTATAAGTTTTATCAGATAAATGATCTTTAAGAAAATCTTTATTAGTTGCCGGCAAATGATTTTGTTTTTTGCATGCTTCATAACAGTTTCCACATCCAACACATTCGGAAGCATCGAAGAGCAACCCTATCTGATTATCAATATTTAAATTATGTTCGGACATCAGAATTTCCCTTTTTATATCGTTAAGAATTCATCTTCAAATTTTTTAATTGATTCTTTATTAAGATGAGCAACAGCTCCTTCAACCATTTTACCGCCATCAAGCATTGTTTCTCCGGCGAGTTGAGGCTGAAGAGAATTCTCCACTAAATAATTTTTCAACCTGACGAATTCATTCTTCATCCATTCAACAACTTTTTCATTTGCTTTAAGTGAAGCTGCATTCTTTTCAAAATTGATTGGCGAAACCATAACTCCCCAGTCTTCTCCATAAGGATCTGAGATAGCTCTGCCGACCAAATCATCATTAACAAAATTTACAGTTCCATCAACAGGTGAACGGAAGCTGAAATTCTTATCACCGAGCTTTGCATCAATAATTGCATCGCCTTTTTTAACAACTGTTCCCGATTTAACAATACCAGTTACGATGAACTGCCCGATTGATTTCAGGATAAATTCATCAACACCAATTTTTATTAAACCATTCCCTTGCAGTTCTCCCCAGGTATGGCCTTTTGAAACATAAGAATCAGCCGGGACAGTGACGCTGATATTATCGAACACAACATTTTCCACAACTTCAAATTTTTTCTGGAAAGCCGGATGATATTTCTTTTCTCCTCTAATAACGAAATAGTCGATTATCAAGAGAAGAACAAATCCTAAAAGAACATATAGTGCGACCATTTTATTTTCCTCTTTAAATTATATAACTAACAATTCTCTTAGCCAATTGATGTGCCGTATGGAAAAAATATTTTTAAAGTCTTTATAACTTTTTATTGGGAAGGGAATTAGAGAGATGTTAATTCTTGAATGAGCCAGGTTAGAAAATTTTAGTTAGTTGAGTTATTCAACAATGCTTTTATCGGTTTAGAAAAAATATCTCTAAATATTCAACAAACAACATTTTTGATATGATGATTATTTCATCATCTCTTTGTAGAAAATGTCATCACTATTTTAAAAATAGTTTTATTATTTGCCAGCTAAAAAAGAAATTTCATTTATAATTTTGGCCAGGGAAACAACTCTAACTTTTTCATTGATAGGAAATTCGTCATCACCGGGATAAACAACATATCCTTTCTTACACTTTAATTCTTCAAACGCAATCCGGAATCCTTTAGTCAGTTCAGGAGAAAGTGAATGTTTCACTTCAATTGCTATTCTATTATTCTTTCCAAGTTCCAGAATAAGATCAATTTCATTTCCTGAACCTGTTCTGTAGAAATAAGACTCAATACTTCCACCAGTTGAATTCAAAATCTGTTCAATTACAAATCCTTCCCAGGAAGAACCAACACCTGGATGACTTAATAAATCATCTGTACTTTTTATGTTCAACAAAGTATGAAGTATCCCGCTGTCCCTAAGATAAATTTTAGGACTTTTTACTAAACGCTTTTTAACATTTACAAAAAATGGAGCTAACTGGCGGACTAAAAATGTATCAGTAAGAATATCCAGATAATGTTTAACTGTTGGGGCTGTTACTCCAAGCGATGATGCTATCTGACTTGCATTCCACAACTTGCCATGATTATGAGCTACCATAGTCCAAAATCTTCGCAGTTGAGTTGCGGGTATTCTTAAACCCATTTGAGGAATGTCTCTTTCCAGGTATGTCTTTATAAATGATTCTCTCCATTCAAAACTCTTAACTGAATCTTTTGATAAAAAACTTAATGGGTATCCGCCTTTGAGCCACAAATTTCTAATAGAATTCTTTTCCTCTTTAACTTCAAAAATATTCAAAGGTGTAAGCTCATGATAAATAATTCTGCCAGCTAAAGTTTCAGAAGAAAATCTCATAAAATCCGGAGATGCCGAACCAAGCAGAAGGAACCTGCCTGGTCTTCTATCCTGGTCTACCAATGCTCTTATTATTGGAAACAATTTTTGTTCGTGCTGAACTTCATCAATAATGATAAGCTTATCGGAATTTTCTTTTAAATAGAATTCTGAATTTTGAATTTTTACAAGATCAGATGGAAGTTCCAGATCAATGTAAACTGTCTCTGAAAAATTCCCTGAAATTTCTTTAGCAAGAGTTGTTTTTCCAACCTGCCTTGAACCAACTAACCCTATCACCGGATAATTGTTAATCGAATCAACAATTTTATTTTGTAAATCTCTTTTTATCATGTATGCAAATTAAAAGTTTACCTTTCGATTTGCAAGGATGTTATATCTATAATAAAATATTCTTCTTTTATTTATAGAACTCAATCTATTCCCAAAAGCAAGAATCGAGTTTTATGATTTATTCTTAATGAAAAACTTTTCCCGAAAAAACTATGATTTTCCGCCGTTTTCATTGGCTTATAATTTGTTTTAGCTACAGTGTTTACTATGTAAAATACTATAAGAGCTAAAGATTTTAAGGAAAAGATGGAAAAACAAAGCCGAAGAAGTTTCTTCAAATCTGCCGGTTTACTAACTGCAACAATAGCAGGGGCTTCTGTAAAAACTGTAAAAGCTGCACCTGAAAATATTCTTTCAGAAGACAGAATGGGAGTTTTAGTTGATACGATAACATGCATCGGCTGCCGAAATTGCGAATGGGCTTGCAAAAATGCTCACGGTTTGCCTACAGGAGAATTAAACGGTTACGAAGATAAATCCGTTTTTAAAGAGATGCGACGCCCTGACAGTTCTGCTTTAACTGTAGTTAATCAATATGAAAATGAAAAACGGATTAACTCTCCCATAAATGTGAAAGTTCAATGTATGCACTGCGATCATCCGGCTTGTGTTTCAGCTTGTATTGTTGGTGCTTTTTCTAAAAAAGAAAATGGCTCAATTATTTGGGATACTGATAAATGTATAGGCTGCCGATATTGTATGGTTGCCTGTCCTTTCCAGATTCCTTCCTTTGAATATGATAAAGCTCTAGATCCTGAAATAAGAAAATGTGATTTCTGCTTTGAGCGAACCAGGGAAGGTTTGCTTCCGGCTTGTGTTGAGATTTGTCCCGTTGAAGCTTTGACTTACGGACCAAGAAGCGAACTGATAAAAATTGCAAGAGAAAGAATTAAAAAAAATCCCGATAAATATTTTGAACATATCTATGGTGAAAATGAAGTTGGCGGAACTTCATGGCTTTATTTATCAAATCAGGATTTAGCAAAAACGAAAGCTCTTCCAAATCTAAATACAAAAACAGCCCCCGGTGTTTCAGAATCAATTCAGCATGGAATATTCGCCTACTTCGTTCCACCAGCATCTTTGTATGCTTTACTCGCAGGAATTATGTGGCTGAACAAAAAGAAGAAAGAAAGCAGCGAGGGAGAATAAAGATGTCTGAATATTTAAAACCTGTTCCGATTCAAAAAAAATTCTTTACTCCCGGTGTAATTGTTTTGTGTGTAATTGCATTTAACGGTTTAGTATTTCTTGCCGCAAGATTTTTATTCGGCATCGGCTCTGTTACAAATTTAAATAATCAATACCCTTGGGGAATATGGATAGGAATTGATGTTGCTGCAGGTGTTGCTCTTGCTGCCGGCGGTTTTACTTCTGCTGCACTTGGGCACATAATGCATAAGGAACATTTTCATTCCATTGTAAGGCCTGCATTACTTACTGCAATGTTGGGTTATACTTTTGTTGCAATAGGAGTTTTTGTTGATATAGGAAGATGGTATTACATCTGGCATCCATTAGTTATGTGGAATGGAAACTCAGCATTGTTTGAAGTTGGTATTTGTGTAATGATTTATGTAACAGTTCTCTACATAGAATTCCTTCCTGTTGTTACAGAAAGATTTATCGGCAAAGTAAAACTTATAAAAGTTTTATCCTTCTTAAATAATCCTTTAGAAAAACTTTTAAGACTTTTAGATAAAGGATTAGCAAAAACAATTTTTATATTTATAATCCTTGGTGTTGTGCTATCAACTCTTCATCAATCTTCTTTAGGAACGTTGATGGTGATTGCAGGACAAAAGATGCATCCACTCTGGCAAACTCCGGTTCTCCCACTTTTGTTTTTGCTCTCGGCAATTTCTGTTGGTTTCCCAATGGTGATTTTAGAATCAATGACAGCTTCAAAATCATTCGGCTTAAAACCTGAAATGGAAGTGCTAACACCTTTAGGATATACGGTCGCTCCATTGTTAGGAATTTATTTAGCATTTAAGATCGGCGATATGTTTATCAGAGAGACTTTTGTTTATCTCTATGAACTAAACACTGCCAGCATCATGTTCACAATTGAAGTGGTTGTTGGAATAATTATTCCGTTAAGAATGTTTTTATCTAAAAAAGTTTTGAAAACTCCATCACTGCTTTTTACAGCATCAGCGCTTGTAATATTCGGAGTTTTATTAAACAGGATTAACAATTTTGTTGTAGCCTACACACCGCCATACTCATTCGGTTCGTACTTCCCATCGATGGGAGAAATATCTGTAACGTTAGGCTTTGTTGCTTTGTTAATACTTCTCTATAGGATTATAGTTTTGAATTTCCCGGTTATTAGTCTGCCGGATAAAAAGTTTGCAATAAAAACCAAATACACTATTAAGGGATAAACTCATTGAGTAAAGAAATGGAAACTGTTATAACAGTTAATAATAAATTAGATTCAACAAGTAACCCACGACTTAAGTCGTGGGCTATCCGTAACCCCAAAAGAACTTCAACCGTTTCAACGGTTTATACGGGTTTATACTTGCGTATGGTAAACATCTTTGTAATCTGCGGAATATTAATTTTCTCAACCCTTGTTGTTGCTCAAAACAATAGTAAGAATCACTCTCTTCAAAAGATAAATTGCAAGACATGCCATACTTGCGATGTTCCTACCAAACAAAATCCATGTTTGGTTGAGTGCCCAAGAACTGAAATGGTTACCGTACATCAATCTGCTGAACAAGGACCGAATGTAATTAAGATTGATAAGCTGACAAATAAATATTTGCCTGTAACCTTTTCGCATAAAACTCACGCACAGATGTCTGAAATGTCAAGCGGATGTGGTAACTGCCATCATTATAATACTACAGGACCAATCTTAGCTTGTTCAGATTGCCATAGTGTTGAAAGAAAAAGAGATGATGTCAGCAAACCTGATCTGCAAGCTGCTTATCACCGGCAATGTATTGATTGTCATAAGGAGTGGAGTCATTCAACAGATTGCACCTCATGCCATTTAGAAAAAGGTTCAGGTAAGAATTTGACTAATCAAATTCCCCCGAAGGATCATCCTAAAATTAATGAACCGGAAAAATTAATTTATGAAACAAACTTTAATAAGGGAAAGATTGTTACATTTTTTCATAACGATCACACAAAGCTTTTTGGTGCTGATTGCATAAGCTGCCATCAGAATGATAATTGTACAAGATGCCATGATACCAAGAACGTGCAGACAGTTTCATCAAACATTCCTGAGAAACTTACAAAGTCAGGTTCGCAGCATCATCAGCCATGCTTTAAATGCCATGCAAATGATGAATGCAGCAGTTGCCACCTTGATAAGTCAACAGGTCCGTTTAATCACAAAACAAGCACGGGCTGGGCATTAAACAAATTCCATGAAAAACTTGAATGTGCAAAATGTCACGGTACAAATAATAAATTTGTAAAACTGGATAACACTTGCGTATCCTGTCATAAAGATTTTGCTGAAGGTTCTTTCAAGCATGAAAAAACAGGATTAAAGCTTGATGAGATTCATTTAGAATTTGATTTTGGTGATTGTCATTCAGAAAATAATTTTGTTAAAAAGCCGGATTGCTCAAATTGCCACGATGATAAGAGTTATCCTAAAGATAAACCGGGAAGTTTGGTTAAACTAACGAAGAAGTGATAAGTAAAAGTCATGCTGAACTTGTTTCAGCATCTTCCAAAAGTACAGAAGATTCCGAAACAAGTTCGGAATGACAAAAAGAAAAAAAAAATGTTTAAGAAAATCGGCTTTAAATTAATTTTAGTTGTTGGTGTAACTGCTGTTATAATTATAGGAATATTTTCTTTCTACAATATCAGTTCACACAGCGATGCACTTTTAGCTGAAGTTGAAAGACATGCAAATCAATTAAGTGAAACCGTAAAGCACTCTACACGATATGATATGCTTCTCAACCAGCGGGACAGGGTTCATACAATTATTAACACAATTGGCGAACAACCCGGAATTCAGAATGTAAGAGTTCTTAATAAAGTCGGAGAAATAATTTATTCTTCTCACGAAGACGATATTGGTAAGATGGTTGACAAAGATGCTGAAAGTTGTTACGCTTGCCATACTGCTAATGAACCGCTTGAAAGATTACCTGTAAAAGACAGAACAAGAATTTTCAAACTTAGCACTGATTCAGCAAGAGTGCTTGGAATAATTACACCGATTTATAATGAGCACTCCTGCTGGGAAGCAGATTGCCATGCTCATGAAAAAGAGCAAACAGTTTTAGGTGTTCTTGATGTAACAATTTCTTTAGCTGATGTTGATGAACAAATTCAGCAGGGAGAAATTGATACTTTGATCTTTGCTTTAAGTGCTGTTGTAGTTTTCAGTTTGCTGCTTTGGTTCTTTGTTAAGAGATGGGTTGATAAACCGGTTAAAGAATTATTAAACGCTACTCACGAAGTCGGAACAGGAAATCTTAATTACATAATTAAAGAAAAAAGTGATGACGAATTCGGGATGCTTTCAAAATCTTTTAACAATATGACATTAAAACTTTCTGAGGCAAGAATACAACTTTTCCAATCAGATAAAATGGCTTCGCTTGGAAGACTTGCTGCAGGTGTCGCACATGAAATTAATAATCCTTTAACAGGCGTTCTTACATACAGCAGTTTCCTCTTGAAGAAGACTTTGAACAATCCTGAATTAAATGAAGACTTAAAAGTTATTGTAAGAGAAACCAAACGAAGCAGGGAAATTGTAAAGAGTCTTTTAGATTTTGCAAGACAATCTGTTCCAAAGAAGAACCAGGTTAATATTAATGAAATAATTGATAGAGCGATTGTTGTTGTAGAAAACCAGCTAACAATTAATCATGTTGAATTGAAAAAGAATTTTGCCACAGATCTGCCGCAAAGCACTCTTGATTCAAACCAGATGCAACAGGTGTTTATAAATCTTTTAGTTAATGCTTCTGATGCAATTGGTGAAAAAGGTGGAAGAATAAATATCTCAACAGATTTAATAAAGCTTTCTCCTTATGGAATTACACACATTAAAAAGGCTACTTGCCCGAAGCGGCACGACCTGATGGATAATGAAAATAAAATTGATGGAATGCCTTCAATAAAATTAAAGGTTAGCTCCAATGGATATTCAGGATTTATAAATCTCGATCCGGTTTACGGAAGGAATCATCACAAAATACCTTCTTCATTAGAAAAGCTTGATATAAATTCGAAGGATTTAAAAGTTGTTTGCCCGCAATGTGAAATATCATTAATTGATTCAACAAAAAAATGCCCTGATTGCAATTCTCCTGTTTATTCTTTTGAAGTTCCATCGCAAGGAAATGTTGAAGGATGCTTATCTAAAAACTGCGACTGGCAAAAGTGGGATGCTGTTGACGTTGGCGGACAAAAAGAATATCTCGAAATAAAAATCTCAGATACAGGCTGCGGAATACCGAGAGAAAATCTTTCCAAAATTTTTGAACCATTCTATAGCACAAAAGGACAAAAAGGAACCGGTCTCGGACTCTCTGTAATCTGGGGAATAATTGATAATCATAACGGGACTATTACAGTTGACAGCGAGTTAAACAAGGGAACGACGTTTACAATTCATGTTCCTGCAGGAAAATTATAAGAATGAAAAAGGATTGGGACATATTAGTAGTTGATGACGAGCAGGTTATAATTGATGCGGTTGTAAAGATTTGCACTTCCGAAAACTATATTGTTGATTCAGCTATTGATGCAAAAGAAGCATTACAAAAATTTGCAAAGAACAATTACAAAATAATCGTTTGTGATATAATGATGCCCGGGATAGATGGCTTTGGATTTTTAGATGAACTGCACAAAAGAAAAATTTCATCTCCCGTTATTATGACTACAGGATACTCTACTGTTGAGAATGCGGTAAAATCACTCTATTCAGGAGCGATAGATTTTATTCCAAAACCTTTTACAGCAGATGAATTAATTAATTCTGTTTTAAGAGGAATGAAATATCTCGAAATTCAAAATTCATTAAAGACTTATAAAAGCGAAGGCTCAGAAATAATTTATGTCCCCTGCCCAGCAAAATATCTCAGGCTTGGTTATTCAAGCTGGATAGTTGAAGAAAATTTAGGTTCGGTCCTGATCGGTGCAACAGATTTATTTATAAAAACTATCCAGAATATTTCGGATATAGAATTAAATAGTGTTGATGAAGAAATTATACAAGGAAACTCTTGTGCATTTATAAAAGATAAAGATGAAAGAATGCATCCGCTGCTTTCCCCGGTTAGCGGAAGAATAATAGAAGTGAATGAAGAATTAAAAAAGAATAAAAGTTTAATTGAAAAAGACCCATACTTTGAAGGATGGTTTTACAGATTGATTCCTTCAGACAGTGAATATGAATTAAAGAATTTAATTAATTGCAGCTCGGATAGATTATAGAAGGAGATTAAATAATAGAACTCACTTTAATGCAGATTTATTTATTGAGTAGCCCCGACATTTATGTCGGGGACAAATAAACTAACTCAATCTGGACTTTAGTCCAAATTGTGGCTAAAGCCCAGGATTATTTTAGCTTATTACTCCACGACCTAAAGGTCGTGGCTATTCAAAATATGCCTACTGCTTTTCGTGAGCACAAAATTAATGGAGAAAATAAAATGGCACTATTCATATTAGCAGTTATCGTATTTATTATCGCTGATATTTTAATTCGAAATGTCAGTAAAAAAGTCGGCGAGAAAAAAGCACGCAAGGAACGCGAAGAAGTACTTGCAGAAAGCATTAAGCTTGATTTCAGCAGTGAAGCTAAATCATTAAAGCGTGCTGAAGTTAAAAATCCAATAGCAAAAATTTTATGCATTGATGATGAAGAAGTAATCCTCGACAGCTTCAGAAAAATTTTGGTTATAGACGGATACTCTGTTGACACTGTAACTAACGGGCAGGAAGCTTTGGGATTAATTCAATCTCATCACTACGATTTTGTTTTTACAGATCTGAAAATGCCAATAATGGATGGAGTTGAAGTAACAAAAGCAGTAAAGCATTTAAGACCCGATATTGATGTTATAATAATAACAGGCTATGCCTCAGTGGAAACTGCAGTTGAAACTATGAAATACGGTGCGTTGGATTATGTTCAGAAACCTTTTACTGATGATGAACTTCTTGCTTTCGTTAAAAAGACTTTAATAAAGAGACAGGATAAAATCCAGAAACAGTTAAAGCCAAAAGTTCACATCACTCATCTCGCAGATATTAAAAGCTCGATGATGTGTGAGTTTGCAATTCCGGGCGGAGTGTTTATCTCTCCGGGACATACCTGGGTTAGTATGGAACAGGATGGAAATGCAAGAGTTGGTATTGATGACTTTGCTAAAAAATTAATCGGCAAAATTGATTCGATTGAATTTCCGAATCTTGGTATGGTTATAAAGACAGGACAGCCGCTATTTACAATCAAACAGAGAAACAAAACAATAACTTTCAATTCGCCTGTAAGCGGTAAAGTAATAAAAATAAATAAGCCGCTTCAGCATGATGTTGAACTTCTAAATGTTACACCTTATGATTCAAACTGGGTTTGCATAATTGATGCAGAAGATCTTGATTCTGAATTAAAAAATTTGAAGATTGGAAAGACAGCAGTTTCTTTTTACCAGGATGATATTGAACATTTTATTGATCTCAGGAAAAAATCATTAAAGCCGGTTAAAGAAGGCGAATATGAAAGCGGTGAGATTTACTTCGGTGAATTGGAAAGCCTTGATGAACCAAACTGGAATAAAGTAAGCAGCGAGTTTTTTAAGAGGTGAAATACTCAGTTCAGTATAAGTAATAGTTAGATTGTACTTATTCATTAGCTAAAATATAGGGGAAACCCATGAAAACAAATAAAGTTCTTTTCTCAGTTATTATTTTTATTCTCTGTAATTCATTTTTATTTTCGCAAGATGCTTTAAAGAAAGGTGTGTATAATTTATCCGGAGGTATTTCATACTCAAATTCAAAGACTACTCTCTCAAATGAAACTTCAAAGCAATTTTCTTTTTCAATTGTACCCTCCTTCAATTATTTTATAATAGATAATTTATTGATTGGTAGTAGTATTTCATTCAACTATAATGAATTTGAACTTTCTTCAAATTCATTTAATTATAAAAGCATAAACCGTCAATTCGGAATTGGTCCAAACATAAGATATTATTTTGCAGGGCTTAATATTATACCTTTCATAGGCATAAGTGCTAGTTATTCAAAAGCAATTAGTTCAAAGCAAGAAGGAAATAATTTTTCAATAATGGCAGGTATAAATTATTTTCTTTCTAATAGTGTTGCGTTAGAACCTTATTTAGCATACTCATTGAGCTCTTATAATAGGCCTGAACAAGATACAAATACTTTTACTTTTGGTTTTAGAATGAATTATTTCATTATTAATTAAATTTTATTCATCAAAGAGTACAAAATAATCTCTTTATCAAGTAAAAATTCAATAGGCATTAAAAAAATATTCTTTCCAAACTGGAATAAAGTAAGCAGCGAGTTTTTTAAGAGGTGAAATACTCAATTCAGTATAAGTAATAGATAGGTGTTTCTTCAATGCAAGAGGTATGTAATAAGTTATTTGATTTACTCGACGATTATCGCCATTTACCTGCTTATCAATTGGAGAGGCGAGCCGATATATTTTTTGCATTATATCTTGAAAGTGTTATCGAAGAAAAGTTTAAAATAAAACCCGATTTTATATTTCCTGAATTTCCTATCCGAATAGGAAGTATTCATACAAATATAGAAATCAATAAATCCTTTAAAATTGATTACTTAATCTTTTCCAAATCGAGCAAAAGGATATTTTTTGTTGAACTAAAAACAGATAGTAATTCAAGACGGGATAAACAAGATTGGTATTTAGAAAAAGCTAAAGAAGTGGGTATAAGGGAACTTCTCAATGAGTGAAAGATTGTTCTCCAAATGAGTTGATGAGTTATTAATCTTTTCAAGTAAAATTAAAAACTTTTGAGGATCTGATTGATAATCCCATGTGGAACGGACGATCACAGCATTATATTCATCCCAATTAACATCTGGCTTTCTCCATGAAATTGTTTCAACCTGCCAGCCAAGCTTTTCTAATGGTTCAAACAGAAGCCTGTCATAACATTCAAAACCAGCAAGATTATCCATTGAAAGAAATACAACTTTTTTCATCATTTTTTAGGAAATTTTTAATAAAAAGATTTCAAACGGGCATATAAATCCAGTAATAATCCAAAATTAATTTGAAGACTATCTAAAGGATATTTAACTTTGTACATGAAAATGTTTTTATAATATTTTCTCACTTAATCATTAAATTGTAAATTGAGGAACATAACATGGAACTTCGCAGAAGAGCACTTGGTTTATCATTAGGAATACTGTTTGGTTTAACAATTTTATTTGGGACGTGGTGGCTAATGCTTGCACGTTCAGACGCATATATCTTTTCCAGGTTAGCTACATTCTTTATAGGATATTCTGTTACAGTCCTCGGATCTTTCATCGGATTATTCTGGGGATTTGTTTATGGATTTGGCATTGGATTTTTAATAGCCTGGTTTTATAATTCTTTCTGTAGAATGATTTATGAAAGATAAGGTCGGAGTATTGGAATAATGGAAACTTCCATCATTCCAATATTCCATTGTTCCAATTAATTAAATATTTCCTTAAAAAACTTCTTCATCTCTTCCCAGCTTTTCTCATCCGCATCTTTGTTATATGCAATAGGTATATTGAATTTTTTACCAGTACTGTCTGAAGCAGGGTTTGTAAATGCATGTAAAGCACCAGGATAACTAATTAATACATAATCAACTTTTGAATTACCTAATGTTTTCTTAAATTTATCTACCTGCTCTTTCGGTACAAAGGGATCCGCATCGCCTGTGCAGACTAAAAGTTTTGCCTTAACCTGCTTTGGACTATTTACAGTATCTGTAGGTAAACTGCCATGAAAACTTACAACCCCATTCAGGTCATCTCCAGCAAGTGCCATACGCAATACAACACCGCCGCCGAAACAATAACCGATTGCAGCAATCTTGTCAGGATCGGTTTGCGACTGAGCTTTAAGAAAATTTACACCTGCATCGAATCTTGCTTTCGCTGTTTCCATATTTTGCATTACTTCGCCTGCCAATTTACCGGCATCATTAGGATTATCTGCCTGTTTTCCATCACCATACATATCAATTGCCAGGGCAACATAACCAAGTTCGGCAAGCATCTCAGTTCTCTTTCTTGAATAATCATTATTGCCCCACCATTCATGAACTACAATAACTCCTGGTCTTGTACCTTTCCAGTTCTCATCGTAAGCAAAATATCCCTTAAGAGTTGTTCCACCCGAAGTATAGTTTACTTCTTTACCCATTACAGATGGTTCTTCATTTTTTTGATTAGAACAATTGAACGAAATAAATAAAATAAACAGCGTGATAATAGCATATTTCATATCTCCTCCCGAATAAATTGTTTTGATAAGTGTGCTTGAAAATACTAAATCAAAATAAAAATATATTGTTAAAAAGAGAATACTAAATTAATTTTTAAGGAAAATAATTTATCCTGCCATCTTTAAAACAAAAAAGGCGTCCTAAGACGCCTTACAGAACTTAAATCTAAAAATATCTTTTAGGTGCGTGCTTTCGCTTCATTAACTACAATATTTCTTCCATCTAATTCTGATTCGTTTAAAGCTTTAATTGCTTTCTGAGCATCAGTTGAGTTCTCCATTTCAACAAAACCAAAACCCTTGGATCTCCCGGTATCCCTGTCTTTTATAATCTTTGCTGAAACAACTGTTCCGTGTGCTTCAAAAGTTTGT
>CAYNUV010000015.1:0-18390 GCA_964400245.1 uncultured Ignavibacteriaceae bacterium | reverse complement strand
TGCACTTAATTGATAAAAATAAATGCCGCTTGATAAGCTTGTCCCATCGAATTCAATTTTATATTCCCCTGGAATTTTTTGTTCATTTACAAGTGTTGCTATTTCTTTTCCTAATGGGTCATAAATTTTCAATGTAACCATTCCAAAATCCGCAATCCGAAATTCGAAATTTGTTGTTGGGTTAAATGGGTTAGGATAATTCTGGTATAACTCAAAATCATCCAGAAGAATACCTTCATCTTCAATACCGGTAGTTGGTTCAAGTCGAATCCTGTAAACACTATTCCCTGCTGTTATGTACAAAGTTTTTCTGTCTGCATCACCCCAATTGCAGTTTGCTGTTTGTCCCGGAACTAAAATTGTATCAAGAACATCACCATCCGGGGAAAAAACCCAAACTCCAAGAGGACCAGTGCAGAAAAGATTTCCGCTTGAATCTACTTTCATTCCATCTGCATAACCCGTTGGGATAATCCTCGCAAACTCTCTTTTGTTTGCAATGGTGGAATCATCAACTATATCCCATATATAAATAATTCTTGCTTGTGAATTATTTACATATAGTTTTGTTTCATCCGGAGAAAAACAAATCCCATTAGGCAAGTTCAATGTTGAATCTAAAAGTTGAAGTTCACCAAGCGGACTTATTCTGAAAATACCTGAAAATGTTAACTGTTGTTGCTGACCTGGAGGAATATTAAAAGGAGGATCAGTAAAGAAAATTGAACCGTCAGATTTTACAGCAAGATCATTTGGACTGTTTATTTTTTTTCCATTAAACGTATCTGCTAAAGATATTTGTGAACCATCAAATTCAATCCTGCCAACTCTTCGCAATCCTGTTTGAGCTAAGATTAAACGTCCTTCCAAATCATAAGTCAATCCGTTAGAATTAAAAGATGGATTAAGAAATATCGAAGTGCTATCATCTTCATTCCATTTATAAACTCTGTTTGCAGGTATATCTGAAAAGAGTAAACCAAGAGTATCATTCCAGACAGGTCCCTCGACAAACTGGAAACCATTTGCTATTAATTCCAGTTCAGCAGCTTCAGTGGCCGGAGATTGAGAACAAGTTATAGAGACGGTTAAAAGAAATATTGAAAAAAATAGTTTCTTCATAGCTTTCCACATTTTTAAAAAAATATCAGTTACTGATTATAGTTACCGAGTATCAAAATTTAAATAATAATTTTCTTATATCAATTATTAAAAAGATAAAATCGTTATGAATGTCGGTTTATTTATCAAGTATAGTTATCTTTACTTCCTAAGTTTCAATTTTCCTTAAGGATTTTTAATTATGAAATACGGTTTCTTCGACGACAACAACAAAGAATATGTTATAACAAATGTTAAGACACCATACCCTTGGATAAATTATCTTGGAAGCGACGAATTCTTTTCTTTAATTTCCAACACTGCAGGTGGATACAGTTTTTATAAAGATGCTCTTCTCAGAAGAATTACAAGGTACAGGTACAATAATGTTCCAATTGATAATGGCGGAAAATATTTTTATTTAAATGATGATGGGGATGTTTGGTCTCCGGGTTGGAAACCTGTAAAAGCAGATCTGGAAAATTATTCATGCAGACACGGTATGGGATATACTATTATTAAAGGAACAAGAAATTCTGTTGAAGCTGAAGTAATGTTTTTTGTTCCGGTAAAAACAAACTGCGAAGTTCAAAAAATCAGGCTTACGAATACAAGTAATAAAGCAAAATCCTTAAAGCTTTTTTCTTTTATTGAATTTTGTTTGTGGAATGCATTGGATGATCAGACAAATTTCCAGCGAAATTTTTCTACAGGCGAAGTTGAAATAAAAGATTCCGTTATCTACCATAAAACAGAATACAAAGAAAGAAGAAATCATTATTCCTTCTATTCAGTAAACTCAAAAATTGATGGTTATGATACTGACAGAGAAACTTTCCTCGGAATATATAATGGATTTGATAAACCTGATGCAGTGTTTGAAGGAAAACCAAAAAACTCTGTGGCTCATGGTTGGTCTCCAATTGCTTCACATTATATTGAAGTGAAATTGAATCCGGGTGAAACAAAAGAATTTGTTTTTATTCTTGGCTATGTTGAAAATGAAGATGATAAGAAATGGGAATCAAAAGGTATAATCAATAAAGAAAAAGCTGAAGCATTAATTAACAGGTTTTCTACTTCAGCAAAAGTTGAAGAGGCTTTTAAAGAATTAAAAAATTATTGGGATAATCTTCTTTCCATTTACACTGTTAAAAGTCATGATGAAAAACTCGACAGGATGGTGAACATCTGGAACCAGTATCAATGCATGGTTACTTTTAATATGTCCAGAAGTGCCTCATATTTTGAATCAGGAATTGGAAGAGGAATGGGATTCCGTGATTCAAACCAGGATCTCATTGGATTTGTTCACCAGATTCCGGAAAAAGCAAAGGAAAGAATTCTTGATATTGCTGCAACTCAATTTGAAGATGGCGGTGCATATCATCAGTATCAACCATTAACTAAAAAAGGGAATCATGCCGTTGGAGGAAATTTCAATGATGATCCGATGTGGCTTATTCTTTCTACTTCTGCTTATATAAAAGAAACAGGCGACTGGCCAATTCTTAATGAGCAGGTTCCTTTTGATAATGATGCATCTAAAGCAAAATCTTTATTTGAACATTTGAAAAGATCATTCTATCATGTAGTAAATAATTTAGGTCCGCACAAACTTCCGCTCATCGGCAGAGCAGACTGGAATGATTGCTTAAACCTAAACTGTTTTTCAAATAATCCTGATGAATCTTTCCAGACAACGGAAAATAAAAAAGGCGGCGTTGCAGAATCGGTAATGATTGCAGGCTTATTTGTTGCTTATGGAAATGAGTTTGTAAATCTTTGTAATGAAATAAATAAAAAAGATGAAGCAGGAAAAGCTCAAAAGCATGTTGATGAAATGACAGCGGCGATTGAAAAACATGGCTGGGATGGCGAGTGGTTCCTTCGTGCTTATGATTACTTTGGCAATAAGATTGGCAGTAATGAAAATGAAGAAGGAAAAATATTTATTGAATCCCAGGGATTCTGCATAATGGCAGGTGTTGGACTTCAAAATGGAAAAGCTCAGAAAGCCTTAGACTCAGTTAAAAAATATCTTGACTGTGAATATGGAATTGTACTTAACAATCCTGCTTTTACAAAATATTATATCAACATGGGAGAAATCTCTACATATCCTGCAGGGTATAAAGAGAATGCCGGAATTTTTTGCCACAATAATCCCTGGATAATGATTGGTGAAACTTTAGCCGGAAACGGTGATAGAGCATTTGAATATTACAGTAAGATTTGCCCTCCTTATCTTGAAGAGATAAGTGATTTGCACAGAACAGAACCTTATGTTTATGCGCAGATGATCGCAGGAAAAGATGCCTTCAAACCGGGAGAAGCAAAAAACTCATGGCTTACCGGAACTTCTTCATGGAATTACTATGCAATTACACAATACATTCTCGGCATTCAGCCGCAGTACAATGGATTGAAGATAGATCCCTGTATTCCTAAATCGTGGAATGGTTTTGAAGTGAGCAGAAAATTCAGAGGAGCTGAATACAAAATAAGAATTTCAAACCCACAACATGTTTCAAAGGGAGTGAAAAAATTAATTATAAATGGAAAAGAAGTTGTGGGAAATATAATTCCGCTTGCCAAAAAAGAAACTGAAAATATAGTTGAAGCTGTAATGGAATAAAGAGTCATTACTCCCATATATTTATCATATCAATTTTTTCAATTAATTTCTCAGCTATCATCTTATCTGCTTCGACATCAGGATGACCATCATTTATATAGTGCCCGTCATAATAAGGAAAAAATGTGTAGTAAACATTTGGATTGCCCATTGCATTTTCTTCCGCAGCTACACTTGATGCCTGCTCTTTAATCCATTCGAGACCGTTGGCTGCAACGAGAAGAATTTTTGTATCTATATATACGTTTCTTATAGTTGAAATAAATTCATGATACTTCTTCTTAAAAAGAATTGCATTTGCAGAGTCAACCGGGCCAGTATATCCTCCCCAGCCGTTATAATCATTTAAACCTAAACAGATAACAACTAAGTCAGGTAACCATTTAGAAAAATCCCATTTAGGTTCAGGCGAAGAGAAAAGTGTTCTGTCAAAATGGTCAGGCATGTTGTTTTCAGAATTTCCCTGCCAGTCCTGGACAAGCCCAATCCCGGAACGGCTTGTCATATAGTACTGCGCATTATAATGTTTCGCAATGATGGAACCAAAACCTTTATACATATTTGAATAAGAATTATCAGGAGCTTTTTTCTCTTCACTCCACTCATTTCCTTCAGCGCTCGTATATGAATCTCCGATAAATTCAATTTTTCTTTCCGGCTTTGGAGGTGGAGTTAAAAGATTTTTCCCATCATCCAGAATGAATCCATTAAAAGAATATTTTGTCCATGAAGTTTCATATCTTTTCGTCATCAAAATTTTATGTTTCCCATCCGGAAGTCCTGATGCCAATGTATATGCTGCAATACTATCCTGCGTTCCATGAAAAACTGAAAATAAAGTGTCGTCTATAAAAATATTATAGTATGCATCGTTATCATTAGTAATAATTCCTATACTCGTGCCTTCAAATTCAGCATAGATATAAACACCTCCCCAGGAATGTGCAGGAGCTTTCGGATCAGTAAAATCCCATCTCCCGTAATATTGAATGTAAGGATTATCCGCAGGAATATTTTCCATAGCACTAAGTGAATTGCTATCTAATGTTGACAGAATTATAATAAGAAATAAAAAACGGTACATCTGTTTCATTACTTTTCCCTATAAGATGAAAAACAATTTTGATATAATTTAAATTTGAAAGATAATTCATTTACATAATTATTTATTAAACAAATAATCAGCAGCTATTGCCAGAAGCATAAAATTTTCTGCGCCTCCGCCTATTACGTATTCAGTCTGCTGCCAGAAGTATGGCCAAACTTTTAATTCCGGTAAATCCGGGCGGATTAAATTTGTACCGCTTGCAACTCCTCCGGGAATGTATGACCATTCATCTCTGTTTACACCATAAGCCACAGTTAAAGATTTAACACCAACACCAGAAACAAACGACGCAGTGTTTTCACCGGGATGACATCCAAGTACAAAATTCATTGCATTAAATACATACTCAGAAGAAAATATTTCAGGAAATCCTAAGTGAAGAAATAATTGACTTACTCCAAAAGATTGTATGCCCCAACCGGCGCCCCAGATATAGGGTTTATATGGAACTCCGTAAGGATTTTCTTTTTGCTGCTCAGAAATTTCTTGAAAGGATTCTGCGACAGCCTTTTCAATCTTAGCAGTAAAATTTTTGTTATTTACTTTTGCTGTAACTTTGCCGATTACTTCTCCGAAATCAATAATATTTTTACTTATAATATCTTTGCTGTCAAGAAGCAGATTTTCATATTCTTTTCCGGATGTTGAAAGATAAAGTTCAGCAGCAGCATTAATTTTATTTCTTACTTCAGGATATTTATTCTCATCAACTTCGGTTCTGTTATAAATTTCTTCTGCGATTCTCAAACATTTCCCAGATAATTCAGGATTGAATTCTTTTAATGATCTGTATGCTGAAGCCAAAACCTGTGCAACCTGTAGTTCTCTTTGTGGATTTTCTTCTGTGAATACCCAGCGATCATCTTTTGGTAAAGACTTATTTAATATCGGATCATTTTCATTTTCTTTATAAATGAGATTATCCGACATAGTTGCAGCATCACCAAGATGAACATACTGCTTAAGAGTCGGCTCGATAATTCCCCTATACAATCTTCCCATTGATTCATACCCGCCAACAATTGATAAAACACCATGTTCAATCTGCTGAAGAATATCTGGCTTTCCATCGGGCTTGTGAATTTCAACAACCCTTGTTTCCTGGTTAATAGTGGTTTCATCATAATCATTCGGGAAAAATTCATAAGCAAGAGCAAGTTTGTAAACGGTTCCTGCCTGAGATTCGACTCTCATATCATAATCACCTGCGTCATGCCAGCCGCCAATATTTAATCCAGGAACATGTTCGCCGGGTTGAAACTTTGTTAATGTTGAACCTCGCTGAATGTATCCGTCAAAGTGATTATGATTAATCGGAGCCATCAAAGCATCATCCATATGACAGAGCCCATGCCAAACTTTGTACCTGTCTTCAATTCTCATGTGACACATCTGAACCGGAAGAAAATATTCTAATGTTCGCTGCCAGACATGCCTGGTAAAAATATCATTCTTAATTTCAAAAATATTTGACTCAACATTTCCATACTTTATTTTATAAAGTCCCTCATCTTTTACATCACTGAAATCAAAACGCAAATATTTATACCGCAAAAAATCTCCCCAAGGGACAGGATTATTATCCTCTTTTACAACTGACTGATTATTTTTATTTATTTTTATTAATTGAACTGGCTCGTAATTTTCTGTGAGCTTATCTAATTCAATTACTGAAAATTTTATTTGCTTTGGATGATAACCAATCTGCGAAAGCTGAATAGCAGGTTTGTATCTCCAATCAGTATTTACATTAGGAGTGATTATCCATTCAACAGCATTTTTATCTACGTTACCAGAAATTAATGAGCGAACAATAAACCATCCATTATTATGCAAACCTCTTCCATCAATTAATTGAAGTTGATTTTTATTGCTTACAAATTTAATTCGCTTTTCATCATTGGCTGGGGAAACAATTAATTCTTTTCCAGTCGCTAAAGGGGTGATTTGAAAATTTCCATCTTCATCAGTCATCATAGGTCCATTTGCCTGGCGGGGAAAAATTCCGGATTTGTCATCTATTAAATAAGGTTCACCAAAGAAATGTCCGGGAAATAACTCAAGATTAAATCCAACTTTGCCAATCCATTCATCAGGCAAGGGTTTTTCAAGATCAACAATTACTTTTATGCTGGTTCCAATCGCTTCTGTCCTAATTGTGTATTTAAAAATAAAATCAGGATAGATAACAGGATTAAAACCTTTCTCATCTTTGCTTGAATCAGGATACCAGAACTCAACAGAAATTACTCCTTTTTCCTTATCAACTTTTCTTTCTCCCATTTTAGGAACGGGCGACCACTGTCCCGGAGTTGGCTCAAGCCGGATATCTCCGCTTGCTGCAACACGAATTCCATGTTGAATAATTGTTAAACCACCCTGATGTCCTTCAGGATAAAAATCATCAAAGACCATGATATTAAGTCCCTGAACTTCATAATATCCTGATTCGTTTATTTTAAGCTGTGCAAGATTCATAATATTAATAAATAAAATAAGAATGGAAGTAAAATATAATTTTGTAAACATCAATCGCCTCATTAGAAAAACATATTTTTTGTAGGAACAATTTATTTCAGTATAAGAATTTCCACTTTACGAAATTCAACCGGATGAGATTCAGCTTGTAAAGCTATGTAACCCTCATTCAATATTTTATTGTCGTTAACAATCAACTTTTCTCCATATGGGTCGGTTTCATCGAGCTGTGGTTTTTCATATTCGGAAACAATTTCATCATTAATAATGTGTTTTATTAATGAATCTCCATGAACTTCAACTTCCATTGTAACCCATTCACCGGGAGGATAAACTTTTTTACTTGTTGAAATACAATGTTCAGTTAAAAGTTTATTGTTCATTACTATATGAGTTCCGGGAGTGCAGACATTACCTGTTGTTCTTGTACCGCTTCCATCATCGCCAAGAAACTGAGCTTCAATTGAAACGGGAAAATTTTGATCTTTCTCCATACTTTCCGGTGATTGTGAGTGAATCATAATTCCACTATTAAGCAATCCCCATTCAGGCCCGCCTTCAATCTGCTTCCCTGTAAAACGGTATTCAACACGAATTCTGTAATGAGAGAATTTATCCTTATAAAAGATGTGCCCGAACTCTCCATTAAATTTTTCGTACTCATCATAGGATACTTTCAGAATTCCATCTTCCACCCGGAAGGTATTTTTGTAATTATCATTTAAATCATGATCAGTGATTTTAATTTTCCATCCATCGAGGTTTTTTCCATTAAATAAACTGATCCATCCATTTTGAGAATCCTGTGCGAATAAGGTTAAAGGAAATATAACGAGCATTAAAAAAATTTTAATCATCAAATTTCTCCTGAAATATATTTAAAAAAAATCATTTTGAAGGGACATTTTGTTTGTTCAAATCTTCACCTTTATAAAAATCAGGATTGATATTCTTAAAATATTTTACAGCCCAAATAATTTGTCCTGTATGGTAAGATAAATGTTCAACAACATGAATAAGAGTATCAACACCTGAAATATTTTTTCCCTGGATATTATAAATCTTCATCAAAGAATCCTGGTTTAGCGATTCAATTGTTTTAATTGCTTTATTAATTGTTAAGACAAAATTATTTTTTAACTTATCTTTCGAATAGCCTGGCTTCCCTGAAAATTCCAGATCCCTTTCTCTTTTAAAAGAAGTATTACCCAAACCGGAAATTATATATTGTGAAATATTTCCGATCAGGTGTAGTAATAAATTTCCATAACTAACTAGTCTTGGGGAAAAATCTTTCCACAATTCTTCTTCATTAAGGTAATTGATGCATACAGAAATTTTGTCAGCATTTATTTTTATTCTGGCAATTGATGTTTTTATAATTTCTTCAGTGATCATTTAATATTTCCTTCTGTGTTAATGCTAATTTTCTATAGCATAATATTCATCTAATTCCCATTTTAAAGGATTCAATTCAATATACTTTCTAATAAAGAATAAATCTTTTTCATTCCTGATTATGTGTTCGTAATAATTTCGCTGCCATTTATAATTGGGCATTCCTTCATGCATGATTCTTTTGGTAACTTTTGATTTGAACTGACCCATTATTGCTCCTAACGAACCCGCTTGTAATGTTGTCTTATCCTCTGTAGAAAGGGCGATTCGTTGAATCGCCCTTTCCTGTTCGAAGGCGATCCGGCGGATCGCCCCTACAATTGACGACTCGATAATTATTATTCCATGAAAATGATTTGGCATTACAACATAATAATCCAAATCAATATTTTTTCTAATCTCTTTTGTTTTCAACCATTCTTCTTCCACAATTTTTCCATAACCATTCAAAATCATTTTCCCATTCTTTACTCCACCAAAACAACAAACTCTATCATTTGTACAAATTGTAACGTAATACCAATTTGGACTTGTATAATCATATTCTTTTAACCGGATTGATTTTCTATAATGTTGTTTGCCGTTGGACATTTTCCTTTAATTAATTTTAATGTGTAGGGACATAGCGCGCTATGTCCCTACTTTGAGTATTGATGATCAATTATTTCTTTATCAACCTGTAACTAACAAATGCTAAATTATTACTATCCGGAGACCACGAAGGAACATTGATTGTGCCTTGTCCTCCAAAGAGTTTTGCACGCACCTGAATTTCTCCACCTTCAACCGACATAAGCCGAAGCATAACATCTTTATTCGGCGGATGCCCTTTTACATCTTTTTCATAAGAAAGAAAAACAATCCATTTACCGTCAGGTGAAGGATGAGCAAACCAATTGTTATATTCATCTTTGGTAATTTGCTCTCGTTCACTGCCGTCAGTTTTCATTCTCCAGATTTGCATTGTCCCGGTTCGTTCCGAGTTGAAATAAATATATTTTCCATCAGGTGAATAATCAGGACCATCATCCAAACCGGGTGAAGTTGTTAAACGCTTTTCTTCACCGCCGTTTACTGGGATTGTATAAATATCATACTCGCCATTCCGTTCGGCACAATAAGCTAAAGTTTTTCCATCCGGCGACCAGCCATGCCAATAAGAAGGGGCAAGTTCTGTTATTTGTTTTGGTGTTCCGCCTTCAACAGGTAAAATATAAATACGAGATTTATTATCATCTTTTGACTGATCACTAATTACCAATTGCTTTCCATCAGGTGAAATGCCATGATCGTTATTGCACTTAACGGCAAAGCCCGTGTTAACCAATTCAGGTTCACCGCCTGTAACAGGAATTTTATAAATCTTTCCTTCCTGGTTGAAAAGAAAAAATTTTCCATCGCGTGACCAGTTGGGCGCTTCAAAATGATTTAGTGAATGATAGATCACCCGGCGGTCTGTTGAAGCAATTGCAATTGTTTCTAATGTACTTTCCAGAATTTGTTCTACGGTCATATTTTGCTTTCCATTTTTAATTTCCACATTTGAAAAAACAGCTTTCTCTATTACTGTGCTGTCGTGTGAACAAACACCCAGCCCGATATAAAAGGTTTCATAAAATTTTATTTTAAATGAACCGCCTGCAGAATGAAGCTCTTCATTTTCATTTGCAACTGACATAGAAACATAATCGCCCTCTTTTTCGATGCGGATTCTTTTTGGTGAGGAGATATTAGATTGAATTTCGTGTGTCAGTCCATCTTGTACTTCCCGGTATTGGATTGAAGTAAGTCCGTCGCCGTGAATTACTACATCAGCATAAGGTGAACCGGGCTCGAGGTTCTGACGGATTATAACGCCGGCTTTCCGGTGTGGATTTCCGCCGGTGCCGATCCATTTTATATCTGCAGCAATTGAAGCATCTCTGGATACCTGTTTCCAAAGATAGTGAAACGCATCATTTGAAAACCACATATTTTCTCCGCTGCCCGAAATTGTATAAGTCTTTTGTTCAGCATTATATTCAACAGAGCCGGGTATGTTGATTTTACCAATGTCGCCATGATTTTCAAACAATCCAATTGATGAGTTCTGTGAAAAAGCAATTTGGGGTTGAAGAAAAATTATTACTAACACGAGTAAAAATTTTAATTTGAAATAAAACCAATACATTTTTGTCCTTTTTATTTTTAATATACGGCTAGCAACCCTTTAGCTTTAAATTCCAACAATTCTTCTTCCTTCTCATTACTATTCAATTCTTCATTATCAAAGTCCAGTATATCAAATTGTATCTTTTGATCTGAAGAATAAATGCTTTGAAGAACACCAACTGAATATGTCGGGCTATAGTGCAAAAAGAAAAAATTTGGATTCTTATTAAGAACAATTTTATTAACCATTGAATTATATGCCCCATCAACGATTTTTTCTTTTGGAATAGTTCTAAAGCTTTTTAGTTCGTAGTCAGATTTGCATTTTTCGCAATAGAAATCAGCAGCCGGATTATTTCTGTTATAGATATTCAAATCACGATTTCCGCAACTAGGGCAATAAGAGTTACGAAGAACCCAATCTTCGCTAAGTACTCGTGCTATCTGTGAATTACTTTTATAATTTTCAGATAGTTTCAAATTGAATATTAGGTCCATGTTAAAAAACCAGTAAAGCTTTTTTTAGTAAAGAGTCTTAATCAAAAGAACCCATCAGGCTTTAAGCAAAAATATAGAAAAGTGTTCTAACAAACCTCTACAATCATCCCATTACAACAACAACTTCATTATTCTCTTTCATTTTATCCAATGGAATAAGATTACCTTCGACTTTTTTATTGTTGATTGTAATTTTCTTCACACCTTTTTCAATACCGGTTTCATTCTTAATTGTAATGTTAAAATTTTTATTCCTGAATCTTCTTGTAATTTTTATTTCTTTCCAATCAGATGGAATGCAGGGATCAATCCTCAATCCATTATAATCCGGTTGAATGCCGAGTATGTATTGAGTTGCAGTAAAATATGCCCACGATGCAGTTCCCGTTAGCCACGGCAAACGTGAAGCACCGTAACGGGGACTGTATTTGCTGTTGGTAAACTGGGAGTAAACATAAGGCTCAATCTGTCTTAGTTCCGCTTTGGTATTGTAAGCAGAAGGCATGAATCTGCGGTAATAATCATAAGCCTGGTTTCCTCTTCCGAGAATTGTTTCAGCAATTATAACCCAGCCCTGTGTATGGTTAAAGATCGAAGCATTCTCTTTCATACCTTTGTTGAACAATCTTGATTTAATAACCTTCGGATCAGTTTTTTCAACGGGAGGATCATTTATCATCAAACCATAATCTGTTAAGAGCCGATCTTTAACAACGTTCATCAGTTTTTCAGATTGCTCACCGGATGTATGTCCGCTTATTACTGCCCACGGTTGAGGTTCCAGGAAAATTGAGGCTTCATCATTTTCCTTTGAACCGAACTTCAATCCATCATACCTGTAAGCGCGCAAATACCATTCGCCATCCCACGCATGCTTTTCAAGATTTTCATCTAAAATCTTTAAATGATCTTCTGCCCATTTCACTTCTTCTTCTATATTCAGTCCCGCAGAGCGGGATTTCGCTTCGCTCAAAATTGTACAAACTTCAATGTAAGTTTTAAGCGCATAACGTAATTGAAAAGCAACAAAAGTTGTTTCACCATTATGACCAAGTACAAGACAATCATTCCAATCGGCAGATAAGCCGCACGGAAAACCATGAGAGCCGGAGCGATCTAAATTAAATTGAATTGCTCTTCTTAAATGCGCGAGAACCGTATCTTCACCTTTATCAGCATAAGGAAGAACTTTTTCGTAAAAAGAAATATCACCCGTCTCTTTTACATAAGAAGGAATTGTATTGAAGAGCCACATACAATCATCGGAGCGGTAATCTTTTTCATCAGGAGTTTTTTCACTTCCGGGTTTATGTGCAAAAGGTTTTACAATAGGCATTGCACCGCCTGTAGAAACCTGCCCGGTAATCATAAGTTCAAGCCGTTCTTTCACTTCATCAGGAATTAAATGAAGAACCCCAAGCATATCCTGAACTGTATCGCGGTAGCCGAGCCCATCCCTTTCTCCCGAATAAACAAGACTTGCAGCGCGGGACCAGGTGTAAGTCATCATACAATTATATGGATTCCACATATTAAGCATGCTGTTAAATTCTTTATCAGGAGTTTTAGCTGTTATCCCTTCCAATCTTGAGTGCCAGTATTCTTTCAGCTTTTTAAATTCATTGCGGACTTTATTTGGCTTTCCCAATTCCTGAACAGCAATTTTACCTTCAATATCGGCAGAGCCGATTCCCATAAGCACAACAAGCTCTTTTGATTCACCGCCTTTCAGATCTACATCAACCTGAAGTACGCCGCATCCGTTATCGCCGACAGCAAGAGAATTTTTGCACTTTCCTTCTTCAACAACTAAAGGATTTGCATAAGTACGGTATGGACCAAGAAAAATTTCTCTGTCAGTATCAAATCCTTTTACATTGGCTCCGGTAATTGCTAAGAAAGTGTGGCGTCCCTGTCCATCATCTTCAAAATGATCAGGTCTTGCCGGCATATAAACATTTGTACCATGATCAATAATATCCTCCACTACATTCATTTTTAAAATATATTGAGAGTACTGAAGATTGATCATATCCTGAGATAGGTTCCAGTTATTCGCATATTCAACATAAGTGAAAACGCTCAGCCTTCTTTTCTTCTTACCTGAGTTTGTAATTTTCAGATGCCAGCATTCATACATTTTTCCAAGAGGAACAAAATAAAGAGTTTCTGTTTTGATTGAAGAATATTCAGATGAGATTTTTGTATATGCAGTTCCATGCCTGCATTCGGATTTATACTTCTTTAAAGATTTGCCAACCGGCTGCCATGATGCTGACCAGAATTTTTTACTCTCTTTATCATGAATATAAAAATATCTTCCCGGCTGATCCATTGGAATAACGTTGAATCGTAATCTTGTAAATCTCCCTTGTGCTGCGGATTTATAAAAGCTGTAGCCACCGGCGTTATTTGTAATAATCGCACCGTACTCTGTTGAGCCAAGATAATTGCTCCATGATCTTGGCGTATCAGGTCGTTCAATTACATACTCTTTATTTTTGTCATCAAAGTAACCGAACTGCATTAATGAATCCTCCCTATCTGTGTATTATTTCGGATTTCGGATTGCGAATTTCGGATTTTTGAATAATCAATCCGCTATCGCAAATCCGCAATTCGAAATTCATTTTTTTCTTCTTTGTTTTGCTGTTTTTCCAGATGATGTGAAAATTGCTGTTAATTCATTAGCTTCTTTTAACATACTCTCTAATCTATTTCCCTTTATAATGTTTGATTCGGAAATTAATTCTAACCAATATGCAGATTCATCAGCTTCTTCCTCAACAATCTGAATTTTATATATAAAATCAGCACTTGATTTTGCTCTACAGGCTGCTCTATAATTTGCACCAACAGACGTACCTGCTCTTAATAATTGATTCCCAAGAATTTCTCCTTTCCGTGTTCTGGAAAGTTCTTCATACAGATTTATTACTCTTAAACCAAATTGCTTTGTTCGTCCTTTTAGTATTTCAGGATTCATTACTCCTCCATAATTTTTTTGAATGAAAAATTTATTCCTAAATCCTAAAATTTAAATCCGAAATCCGAAATTAAATAGGTTTGTTTGGATTAGTTTTTATATATGCTATTAACTCATCAACATGTGTAAAAGCTAATGCACAATAAGTATCTGCTGCACCATAAAAAATTGCTATTCTTCCTGTGTCTGCATCTTGTAAAGTTGCACAAGGAAAACAAACATTTGCAACAAAACCTATTGTCTCATAAGGTTCTTCCGGAGTCAGTATATAATTCTCACAATCAGCAATTACTTTAGATGGATCATCAAGATCCAATAAAGCTGCACCTATGCTATAAATATATCCGCTGCAGGTTGTGCAGACACCATGATAAATCATCAGCCAACCTTCTTTAGTTTCAATCGGAATGGGACCCGCGCCAAGTTTTGTATTTTTCCACCAGTAATGACTTGTCTTCATTACTACTTTGTGTTTACCCCAGTATGTTAAATCAGGGCTTTGGCTTAAGAAAATATCTCCAAACGGAGTATGCCCATTATCGCTCGGACGATTAAGCATTATAAAATTTCCATCAATTTTTCTTGGAAATAAAACTCCATTTCTATTGAAAGGTAGGAAAGCGTTTTCAAGCTGAGTAAAAATTTTAAAGTCTTTTGTCTTGGCTATTCCAATAGTCGGCCCGTTAAAATAATTGCACCAGGTTATGTAATAAGTTCCTTCTATTTCCAAAAGTCTTGGATCATAAGCATATAAAAGCGGTTTTGCAGATTTACCATTTTCATCCAGAAATTTAATATGTGCATCTTCTATCTCCCAATTAATTGCATCCTTACTTTTTCCAAGATGTAACTGAGGATATCCGTTTTTATGGTCTGCTCTGAAAACACCGATGAATTCTTTTCCATAAGGAATGATTGCACTATTAAAAATTCTTCCGCCGCTTTTAATAACGTTTCTTCCGATAACAGGATTCTTATCATATCTCCAAACAATTTCTTTGGAATTTTTTGGCTTATCCTGCCAGGGAATATTTGGTAACGCTTTGCCTATAATTGTTTTTTTCATTTTACTTTCTTTTAATTTGTTAATAAAAAATGGAACACGGATGACACGCCTGCCTGCCGGTAGGCAGGGATTAAACTGATCTTCACAGATTGAATCAGTGTGTATCTGTGTTATCAGTGTAATCCGCGTTCTATTATACCTTTAAGTAACTATTGATTCATCACCGCTTGCTTTTCTTCTTTCATCAAGCTCTGCTTTAACTTTTGCCATCGTAGCTTCATCTAATTTGTAGAAGAAAGTAAGGATGATTAATGCAACCACTCCTACTGCAGCCGGTATTATACTCATCATCGATTTCAGACCAGTCTGGACATCTATATTTTGAACCACATTAGCTACAAATCCAGTTTGATCCAAAATAAAAGCAGCAATCATACTACCTATAGCCCAACCAATTTTATTTGACATTATAGAAGCTGAGAAGACAAGTCCTGTTGCTCTTCTACCGGTTTTCCATTCGGAATAATCTGCAGTATCAGCATATAGAACCCATAAGAGTGCAGAAATCGGACCTCCGGTTATTGAACCTAATGCCTGGAAAATAAGAATCATTACTATGTTTTCCGGGCTGAAGAAATAAAATGAGCCGGTAAAAATCAATGCAAGTATAAAAAGAATAGTTGTTGCGCTCTTTCTCCCGACAAGTTTTGTAAACCATGGAACAAGAAGGACACCAACTAATGATAATCCCTGACCAATAGTGTTGAATAAGGAAGCCAATACTTCAAAGCCATATTTATAAGTTTCATCAAACAGGGCAATTTCTTGTTTTCCGAAAATGCCGTACAGCGGATTAATAAAATATTTTATAAAGAAATTCAGGATTTGTGAAAGCAATGGACTAGCCTGTTCACCGACATAATATTTAAAATAATGTGTGGTTACACTCATACGAATACAAACAAAAAGAATAAAGAGAATCGTTACAACGAATAACAATATCCAGGGTACGTTCTTTGATAAATCTTTCAAGTCGTCTTTTATGGATATTTTTTCTTTGGCAATAGGCAGAATACGTTCACGTGTTGAAAGGAATGTTATCATAAAGAAAATAATCGCTGCAATTCCATAAATACCCATCGTCATCTGCCATCCCTTAGTAACATCATCCTGTCCAAAATAAGCTGCTAATGGAAGGACGGTAGCAGAAACAATAATACCACCTAAATATGCACCCACGAATTTGAAAGATGAAGCGCTGGTTCTTTCAACAGGATCTCCGCTTATGACACCAAGCAGAGCTGTGTAGGGAATGTTGACCGTTGAATACAGAAACATAAAAAGGATAAATGTAATATAAGCGTAAACAAGTTTTCCTGAATCTGCGAAATCAGGTGTTGAAAATGCAAGGACGGCAGAGATAGCTAATGGAACTGCTCCAAATAGTATATATGGCCGGAATTTCCCCCAACGGCTTTTGGTTCTGTCAGCCGTCATACCAATTACTACATCAAATACAGCATCCAGTAATCTTGAAATAAAAAACATTAATCCGGCTGCTTTTGCTGTTAAACCAAATACATCGGTATAAAAGAAAAGCAATTGTGACATTATCGTTGCCCAGAACAGACAAGATGCTAAATCACCAAAGCCGTAACCAAATTTTTCTTTAAATGATAATTTTTGAACTGCATTGGCCATAATATTCTCCCTGGCTTTTTAAATTGAAAGTTGTGGTTTTACAAATTCTCACTTTGAAGGACTCCCGGATTTATTTAATAATAATTATTCCCGAAACAAACAGGAAATATTTTTTATTTTTTCTTTAACATTCTTATGCAATTTATTAATGATCTTGATGTATGATAGTTACATTTCCAGATTGAAACTTTTGGTGCATATTTATTTTTCTCTTCTTTATCTAATCCTCCCCAATACCAGCCGCCATATTCATCGTCTATCAGATATTTTTTTATGTAATTCCATTGAGCAAGAAATTTTTCATAATAATTTATTTTATCATCAGGAAATAATTTTGCCATTATTAAAAAAGAATTAAGAGCTTCAGCCTGCGACCACCATTCTTTTGAATCTCCAATTATGACAGTTTTTTTTTCATCATCAAAATAGTAACCGCCATCATATAGCCCTCCGTATTTATCATCCCAGCCATTGTTCAAAGCGTGGTCTATCATCTTCTTAGCAATTCTCAGCGTGGTTGTATCATTTTCAAACCCCAGAACTTCAGATGCTTCAAGGATTAAGTAAGCAACTTCAACATCGTGTCCAAATGAAATATGATCAAAATAATAATTTCTCTTTTGTACTTCGGAACTTGAATCTTTATAGGAAACAGGAGTCCAATCATTTTTAAAAAATAAAACCATATATCCTTTATCAGTAGTAATAACATCTCTTATAATGTGAAGTAATGAGGTTAGACGTTCTTTCAGCTTTTCATCTTTCCAGACTTTATATAATTCTGTAAAACATTCTAAGAGATGAATACTGCTGTTCTGATCTTTGGGAGGGCTAATTCCATATCCTTCTTTAAGAGGAGTTCCATCTCTCAACATAAATTGAAAATATCCTTCATATTCAGAATCATAACTATGCTGCTGGAGCCAGTTAAAAGTTTCTTTAGCTAATCTTAATGCAGAAGTATCTCCTGAGATTTTGTAATATGCAGCCAATCCATAAATTGCAAAAGCATTTCCATAAGCCCTTTTAATAATTTTACCATTTTCATTAATTGGATCTCCCTGCCTGTTTACAAGATCATAAAACCCTCCGAACTCATTATCCCACATTTTATCCTTAAGAAAATGGAAACCATGTTCAGCAATCTTTATGAGTGAACTGTCAATCTCATAAAACTCAAAAGCATTTGAAGAGGACCAGATATGACGGGCTTGTGTGACAATCATTTTATCTTGCCTACCATCAAGATCCCATTTATAATTTACATCACTGAAAAAACCCCCGTACAAAGTATCAACTGTTAAAGGGTACCATAATTCAAATTC